>NZ_JAGGHR010000015.1:0-55415 GCF_024104075.1 Gilliamella sp.
TGTTCGTCTTTTGCGTTTAATCTTATTCATATTTGTTCCTTTTTTAGTTGTGATAAGTTTACCTTACCCCTTAAAAAAGTTGTATGAATTAGTGTAGCCGATCCAGTTCGAGGTGGAGTACGCTTTTTACGCTTTATTTGAAAATTAAGTTTTAACTCACAATACACCCAATAAACACGTTTGCAACTCTATTTATAGCGAGCTTTCCGATACAATAAAAAATTTCGGCCCCCCAGCGTAAATGTTTTTCAGCTATATCACTTAATATCAAAATAATCATTGAATCATCCAATAATTTAGTTGGATAATAGTAAGTACAACGACTTAATACCACAATAGCGCGACTGATAGTAATTGATTTACAAGGATAATTATGGGACATTTTATCTTTAGAAAAATCTAAGATATATTCAATTTTGATGGTACACTTAATGAATAATAAAAAAATCCACAGTAGCAAAAAGAAAGAACCCGAATTGTTGAAATGAACTTACATATAAAAAATAAAATGTTACAAAATAAAGATGATTCAATTAAAGATACTTTTTGCTATTTATTATTTGAGATAGGTTTTTTTCATGCCAATCTAATTGAAATTACAATAAAAAATGCAGAAGAATATCTATATCTAGTTAAAAATGATATTGATATAAAAAACCTTTTAATTTGGATTTGTCAATGTGTAGACCAATGTTTCATTTCTCACCATGATAAGGATGATTATTATACTATAAAAAACTATTCTTCTGAAATTGAAAGCAAATGGAATAATGGCTGGAAACCAAGAATACAATCATTAATTTAAAAATTATAAAATATCAAAAAGTTACATCATAATTTAGTAATTTACATTACTACTCTTATTCCAACTAAAACAACTGTCCAGAAAAACTGACCGATGCTAATAGAGAAATACTGTCAGAATGTAGCTATCAGCTTTGAAGTAAGCACATTAAGGAAATTGGACACGAATCCATAGAGCAACACCTCAGATATTAGGGACAATATTTAGACAAATAAACTGGCTTACATTACAATAATTTCAGATACAATGATCTGGAAATAGAACGCTTTATTCTGGCAAACCTGATTAGATTATTAGCTGGCTTGAATCTGTGTGCACCTAATGAATTTTAATTAGGTCTTGGTCTATTGTTGGGGAATTGTAATAAATCATAGATAATTAGAAGTAAAATATGCAGTGAACTAAATGCAAAAAGGCTCTTGTAACTGTACAAAATAAAACAGGTACAAAGGAACGTATCATTAGGATGATTTTAGTTGGAATGCGAAAATTGGAGCTCAGAATTCTAATGGCATGCATTTGCAGATTTATACTTATAGCGATCCTATGGCGGTGAAATTATTAGGATATTTTATTAATTATGAATAAGAGAAAATACAATAATCCTTACCATCCATTTCCCTATGAAATGAAAGGTCAATTCTTTGAAAGATTGGAAGAAAATAAAACTCGTTTTATTGAGATTTATTCTATTGAATATGAGAAACCTGAGGAAGAAGATGACGAATGGGAATTTTCCTTGTATTCACTTTATATAGATCAACTTATAAGACCAATAATAGATGAGAAAGAAGTGTTTTTTTTATATAAGCTGCGTACATATTATGCAGACCCCACATTAACGGATAATAATAGTGCATTCAATCAATCAATAACTTCATTTGAACAATATGTTTTTTCTAATTTCGATGAGTTATTAGAATATGTTGAACAACGGTGGAGAATAGGATTAAGTGATTTTGTTCCAATTAATGAAACACATATACCTTATTGATAAATAAATTGATAATACCTATAAGTAATACAAACTAATTATAAATAACAATATTATCAAAACCAAAAAATAATAGTGGCAGGCATTTAATTGATGAAAATCAATTTTATTAAATTATTCTAGCTATTTCTATTACATTATCAATATAAAATATTTGAGATAACGTTTAATTTATTATATATTTACAAATATTTTAATAAATAAGGAGTATTAAGTGTTGAGTAAAGCAATTAATTCATGGCTTGATGGCTATAGAAAAATGTTTCGTTATAAAGGCCGTTCAACTCGTAGTGAGTTTGGATTTTTTATTCTTATTCAATGTATATTAGTATGGTTCTCTTTTGTACTGCTATTCAGTATGGACAAAATATTACCAAGTACTATATTAGGAATTTGTGTAATGTTAATTTTTATCGTTACTTTTCTTACAATATTGTCTTACAATGTTAGACGATTACATGATATAGGTACAAGCGGTCTGTGGTGTTTTGTTTATCTTCTCTGTCCAGGAGCTATAATAGGTGCATCTTTAATAATAAAACCAACTTCAGGAGAAAACCAATACGGACCTAACCCAAGAATATTGTCAAATTAGTAAAATACTCCTTCACTCCGCATGGTGAAGGGAGTACAGTTTTCCCTATATTCAGCTCTTTGTTCTTAACTATTTTATCTACCCCCTCTTATTCTCAGTTTTAACATAACTTTCAACTAACATTTTAATGATTATAAATATCCTATTTTTAGTACAAAACTAACGTAGATAATGATATTGTTTATTTTCGTGTTTTATATTCAATAAATGCCATATTTAATACATCTTCCTAAAAATGAGCCCAGTCACAGTGACTTAGAAAACCAATATTACAGTGCCGGTTTCAAACAGTGATTGTTACAATATGGACTAAGGCAAAGTATGAGTCGAAGATGAAGCTGCTTTGATAATGCGGTTGTTGAAAACTTTTTCATATACTCACCCCCATATTATTCATGATTGTTACTATAAAAACAGGAAGCTGACTAACAAAGCACTATTTGAATATATTGAAATCTATTATAATTATATACATCATCAAGGTGGGCTCTGTCTAATATTTTGGTGAGAATCTAATTAATTGAATTGGTTAAATTTTTAAAAATACTGGAGAAAATAAATGGATTTAACTTATTTTCTTAGGACTGGGATATATTTGGGATTAAAAGTAGAATTACCAGAGAAAGAAATATATTCTATTTTTCAAAAAAAAGATTTGGGTAAAAAATATTATTTTGATAAATTTAAAAAAAGTGAAGGTTTTTCTTATTTTTACGATTCACTGGAAATAATGGTTGTTAATTCCAAGATATATTCAATAGGATTTGATTTAGCTCGTCATCCAGTTACTTTATTGAATAATATAATCATATATTCTGAAACAAGTTTTGAACTTATTATGAAATATCTTGATATTGCTGATATAAATTGGTCTTTTGAAAAACAATATTGTTATAGTCGCGAATTAACAATCAAAACCGAAGGAAATGTTTTAATTGGTTGTGTATATGATAAAGGCAATTATTGGCTATCAAAATTCAAAACATTCAAAAAGTAAAAGGGGATTTTCTACTTTTTGACTGTACTATTTAAGGGAATAGTTACAATTGCAAAGATGAGTTAATAGACAAAGCAGAAGAAATTGGTGTCTATGATTAATGCCGACAAGTTAAGGGATTTATTAATATTTATAATACAGGTAATCCCATAGATCGATTTTGGGGAAAACGCCTAATAATATTTTAAAGGATCATTTCAACCATGGAGAGTAAACTTGCCGATGTTTTTCTACAGACTTTTTAGCAAGGACCAATTAAGCAACCAACCATCGCCATAGGAATAAAAATTGGAAATATAATCAAACCAATCATATCGCCCTGGATGTCAATATCTGATTCTTTTTCATGATTTGATTTAACAAATACAGTAATTGATTCTGGTAATAAATATTGATCAGATAATGTATTGGATTGCTTATAGAAGTTTCCTTTGGTTTTAAATAGAACTTGATAATAACCATCTCTCAAAATCGATTTTGATTTATATTTCGCTAATAATTTTTTATTGTTTAAGGCTTTTAGCTCAGGAATAAAATTACTATATTGAGCAACAATTTCATCACTTAAATTTTCTTGACAAAATGTAATTGATACACTTTCAATATCATCTTTATTTTCAGCTAAAAAATCATGGTAGCTTTTAAGTTCTAGTATGGCTTCGGGACTAGTAAATTGATATGAGTATTCCTTTGATTCAGCAATAATCCCTACACTTTTTTCAACTTTTAATTTTATAATTGTGTCATTACTAGGCAAAATTTGCGTTTGCTTATTTGCACAACCACAAAGACAAAAAATAAAGATAAAAACAAGTTTTTTCATTAGGTCCTACTTCAAATATTTAGATAAGGATGAATCATTATTTTATGTTATCCCATTTTCTGTAAACTTATTGATTTTTTTAATATACAAGAATAAGTAAAATTAAAGAATAGACTTTTTGAGCTCCAATCAAATTTTCGATGCTTCTTGTTTGGCTTGATGAATGATGGCTTTAGCTATCCATTGCGATAGTGATATTACATTTTGATCATCAAGTCCCCAGATATCCTTGAGTACCATAAATATTTCAGAACCGTAAATAATTGAAATAGCATAAACTACTTTATCATAAAGCTCATTTGGTAGTTCAGCTTTGAGTGGGGATAATATTGTTGTAAGAGTTTCTTTACGATTACCTCGTACCAATTTTTCGGTTTGTGGTGATAATGATGACCGTTCTGTTGCCCACTGTTGTAATGAAACCCTTAATGCTGCACGTAGCGCCCCTTCATGCTTTAGCATTTGAGGAAAAGCAAAAGCTAAAAAATCATTAATACGTTCTTCTGCATTTTGTTTTTTTGATTGCCAACTAAAAATAGGTTCTAATGAACTTTCTACCACAGCTGTAATTAGAGCACTTTGTGTTGGAAAATAGCGGTATGCTGTTGCTCTAGATATACCCGATTTATCAGCAAGTTCAGTTATGGTAAGCTCACAGCCTTGTTCTAATGCTTCTAATGCAATATTAATTAAACGCTCATAAGTCCGTTTTTTTACGCCAACATATGTTGGGTGCGATACTAAAGTTTTCTGAGTCATTAGGAATATATTTAATTTATCGTAATTTTAAATATGATACTGCATTTTAATAAATTAGTTAAAATTTATCATTTCCTAAAAAATGAGACTTAAATCTCATTTCTGATATATAATGTATGACAATTAATCACCCTTTTGTTACAAATATTTACCTAATTAACTCATTTAGGAGTAATAAATGGCATCAACTAGTACAATTTATTTGGTTACTACATTAGACACCAAAGGGCAAGAAATCGTTTATATTAAAAATATTCTTGATTTAAAAAATCTCAACTGCAAAATTATTGATGTTTCTACACAATCTCATCAATTTAATCATTTAGCAACTATCACAGCAGAAACCGTCGCTAGTTACCATCCAGATGGTAAACAGGCTGTTTTTTGTGGCGATAGAGGTAAAGCAATTGTTGCAATGGCCGAAGCTTTCAAATTGTTTCTGATGACTCAAAACGATGTAGAAGCCATACTAGGTTTAGGTGGTTCGGGAGGAACTGCATTAATTACTCCAGCCATGCAATCATTAGCTGTAGGAATTCCTAAACTAATGGTATCAACAATGGCATCTGGTGATATTTCTGGTTATATCGGTGCAAGTGATATTGCAATGATGTATTCAGTTACTGATATTGCTGGAATTAATGTCATATCTAGGAAAGTTTTAACCAATGCAGCTAATTTTATTGCTGGCTCAATTCTATTTAAAACCCAAGATACGATTGAAGATAAGCCTGCAATTGGTTTAACTATGTTTGGTGTCACAACTAAATGTGTTCAATCTGTATCAACTAAATTAAACGGGCAATATGATTGTTTGGTTTTTCATGCAACAGGCAGTGGTGGCAAAGCAATGGAAAAACTAGCTGATAGCCATTTATTGCACGGTGTGCTTGATATTACAACAACGGAAGTATGTGATTATTTATTTGGCGGTGTTTTAGCCTGCGATGAAGATCGTTTTGGTGCCATTGCAAGAAGCCAAGTACCTTATATTGGATCGTGTGGTGCACTTGATATGGTAAATTTTGCAAGCCCTGATACTATTCCTCAAAAATATCAAGATCGCCTATTTTATCCACATAATCCACAAGTGACATTAATGCGAACAACGCCAGAAGAAAATCAAAAAATGGCTAATTGGATAGCAAATAAACTTAATCAATGCCAAGGTTATGTCACTTTTATTATTCCTGAAGGTGGTTTTTCTGCTTTAGATATTGAAGGTGGTGCTTTTTGGTCACCAAAAGCAAATCAAGCATTTATTGATGAATTTGAAAAAACCTTTATCCAAACTCAAAAAAGAAAGTTAATAAAAACCCCTTATCATATAAACTCACCGCAGTTTTGTGATCTTATCATCAATGAATTTACAAAAATAATGAAATAAATATTTGGAGAATATTATGGGTAGTCAACGCACTCAATTGTTAAAAAAATTCCACGACATGATAGCTAAAGGTCAACCAATTATTGGTGGTGGAGCTGGTACAGGATTATCAGCAAAATGTGAAGAAGCTGGTGGTATCGATCTTATTGTTATCTATAATTCAGGGCGTTACCGTATGGCAGGTAGAGGTTCATTAGCAGGATTACTTGCTTATGGCAATGCTAACGAAATTGTAATGGATATGGCTAAAGAAGTATTACCAGTAGTTAAAAATACGCCAGTACTAGCGGGTGTAAATGGCACAGATCCATTTTGTCAATTTGACCAATTTTTAGATAAATTAAAAGAAACGGGATTTGCTGGCGTGCAAAACTTTCCAACTGTTGGACTCATTGATGGCAACTTCAGAGCAAACCTAGAAGAAACAGGAATGGGATACGCTTTAGAAGTCGAAATGATTCGCAAAGCACATGAAAAAGATCTACTTACAACACCTTATGTATTTAGTGAACAAAATGCGATCGATATGGCTAAAGCGGGTGCAGATATTTTAGTACCTCATATGGGACTAACGACGGGGGGGAGTATTGGTGCAGAAACAGCATTAAAACTAGCTGACTGTGTGCTACTAATCAATCAATGGGCAAAAGCGGCTAAAGCAATTCGCCCAGACATTATTATTTTATGTCATGGTGGTCCTATTGCTACCCCTGAAGATGCTGAATATATTTTAAAAAATTGCCCTGAATGTAATGGATTTTATGGAGCAAGTTCAATGGAACGTTTACCAACAGAAATTGCACTAAAACAAACGACAGAAAGATTTAAATCAATTCAACGACACTAACAATAATATAAGCAATAACAGCGCAACTAATGTATCGCGCTGTTATTTTTTTAAGAGAAGTGAAATTCGTTAAACTTTATTCTGATTGAAACATTATATTATTAATATCTACGCATATTTGTTATATGGCAATTTAAATTTAACAGAAACCCTAATCCCATGTAAAAATATGCATAAAAGCTTTAACAAATAAGTAAATAGCAAAACCACCAACCACTTTCAAAATTATCTTCGATTTGAAATAATTGTTTAATAATACTATTTAGATAATAAAAAATGAGATTAGTCTAACAATTCCTTCTCAAAAAGATTAAAATTGATAAATATTATTGATAAACTGGCAAATATTTTTACCAGTTTAGGCTTAAATTAATCGCAAAGTAATAGTACTAAGCAGGAACAGATGAACACTCCCCCAAAATGGTTAAGGTTGTTAATTGATGAGAATTGCTCATTTGAACGACTATTAGCCAAACTTACGAAAGCCTTTAACTGTACATTTACTTATAAAAATGATAGTGGTATTGCTAAAGCTAAGTTAGATGATTTTACTATAATAATTCATGACAAAATTGATCGTACTTTTGACATCGTCCTTAATCCATCTTATATTCTTACATTCATGATTACAGAGGATAAATCTCCTAATTACCACGTTGAAAAGCATATTCAAACAACCTTAACCAATCATAGTATTATCTATCAACACTCACAAACCAAAGATCATGCCTATCCCATTGAACTTCCTTTTTGGCAAGCGCCCAACGATGACATTGTCATAAAATCCAAAGGCGATGCTTTAACCGCCTATTGTAAAATATGGTATAAACCTGCCAAGTATTCTAAATTTACGGGTATATTTCAGTTTTCTAATGTTTGGGCAATGCGTTTTGAGCGAAACAAACAGTGTGCTTATTACAGTCATTGTGATAGCGATGATGTTAATTCTTGTTATTGGGTTGTTCCTGAATCATCATGGCTTGAGCAATTAGTCAATGAACGACAAACTCATTTCCCTAATTGGCAACAATATGATCGCGGTGACTATTGGCATTACATTATTCAAAGTGATTCATTCTACGTAGAAATCATCGCTAAACAGATCAAAATATCAAAAAAGCAATTAAAAGGTATTTTTTAAGATAAAATGGCAATATATAAAGGTCAAATCATAACTTGATATTCAATATACTATGAATCATCTAAATTTTTTTATAAACAACTTTATAAAGAAAGATAAAAAACAACGATATCACTTTCTCATTAATGGAAAGTGGCAGAAATTTGCCAATAATATCAAATATCTTGATAAACATTTGAATCACCATTGTGTAAGAATCGATAACAATGCTTTTGAAAAATTTGCTCAAATTATAAAACACTATACCATTAAATCAGGATATTATTATGATGCCTATACCAATGGGATGGAAATATCAACCCATTGTCTAGATAATATTCATGATGATAGCCTACTTATCTGCCCTGATAACAATATTGCATTTTATTTTCATCATGATAATTGGATATGGTTTTGCCAAATAAAACCTTAAGCAGCATTATAGATAAAACAGGTAACCCAAAATATGCACTCATTCAATGATATAAATCAACTTTTAATCGACTGCATTAATCTACAGGATAATTTATTAAATAAACTCTATTTATTAGCTAATCAGCCTAAAGCCGTTGAATTAATTAAAACACATTTAACCCAAAAGTTTGATCCCTTGTTATTACACTTGATCAAACAATTTCCAGAAGCAATCAAAATAAGCTTATTACCTGAAATTATCAACATTATGCAATATTTAGATGGCAATACAAAATTATGCCAAGAAATTATTTTAAGTATCAATACACAGTGGCTAGAAAAACATCTTTGGAATTATATTATACCTATTTTAGGGCAACAGAATTATGAAACATTTGGTATATTGATGTATTTATTCAATTCATTTAGCCAGAAGTTATCAAAAAAATTGGCTATTTTAGCTT
Organism: Gilliamella sp.; assembly: GCF_024104075.1. NCBI lineage: Bacteria > Pseudomonadati > Pseudomonadota > Gammaproteobacteria > Orbales > Orbaceae > Gilliamella > Gilliamella sp. The sequence continues at coordinate 9,206 of NZ_JAGGHR010000015.1, forward strand.
TACAAAGTGACGATAAAGATGTGCAAGAAATCGGTGAGTTTTATTTATCAAATAATAGATGCCTTTTGGATGATGCTCGAAGTAGCTTGATATGCTGATTACAACAGAATCGTTAAAATCATTTTTTAAGTTAATTGTACAAAGTAATAAAAGGATTAATCATGCAGGTTTTTTTTGATAGATTAATGCTTGGTGAACTAAAGGATGTAATGATCGCTGGCTATATTGATTATGCTACCCTACCGATTTTTCACCCATTTTATGACAGATTATATTTTATTATTGATGAAGTTATTTTTGAGTTATATCTCAGTGAAGCAGGTATTATACAATATAATGAATTAACAGAAATTAAAGCATGGTTTACTTTAGATGATGATGACCATTTTTCATTGATGTCAATTTATTCACAATTATTCAAAACTGAGCAGGCTGTAATTATCACCGATATAACATACTCATCAATACCCTTCTCCTCAATGAGTATAAGTTACGTCAATGGTCAAGACTGCGGTAATTTACTTTTTGACCCAAATCATTTTTTTGGTTTTACATTTTTATAAAGGTTATAAATGTTAGATATTATTGATTTTATTGAATCATCATATAAAGATAATTCAGAGTTAAAACACAAACTAGAATTAGTCAAAAAATTAATTACCTACTTGTCTGAACATGATATTGACAGAACTGTTGGTGAGATTATACCTATCTTGGGCTGTAATACAGGTTATAGTGAATATCGAATCATTAATGACTGTGAATCGGATAACCCTTCACTGTGGTCTGAGTACCAATATAATGGCGAAAAGGTAAGGCTGAATTCTGGCGATATTGTACTCACAATGAAAAAATAAATTTTTGCTAATGGGTTAGCACTATCAATAAGTAAATTAAGCAATAAATTAAGTGATAAAATGAATATAAAAAAATAAACGCACTATTTAAAAATAGACGTTTATTTTATTAGATTAATTTTGCTGGCAAGTTAAGTATTTATGCAGTTGCATTATTGCTATTTATTTCAACCACCAAAACATGACCTTGATCTTTCAAAAAGTATTCATCATCTTGTGGAGCGCGTAATGACATCATTTTATCATCACCCACCTCCATGGTATCGCCTGGCCTCATTGTTGCACCGCTATCACGCAAATACTGTAGGATATTGCCAAACATTTCAAAATAATATTCCCCCTCATCATGGCTATTGGCTAATACAGCAAAATCAGGCAAGCCAAAAATATCCGCACCATAAGTACGCATCCATACCCCTTTAACACCCTCTACCTCATATTTCACAAATCCACAAAAGAACGAGGGTAAGCAATAGCGTAAACTATCAATTCCATCTTTATCTGTAACCAATTTGCGAATAGTATTTATCGGTAGCGAAGTATGTCCATTTCCGTTAATCACAGCTAAAGCATTAAACTCCTCCAAACCAGCTGCTAAACGGGTTAAAGCAAGGTATTGCTCAAGTACATCTTGCTCATACCCAACATAATATAAAATTAAATGGCTATCATTATTGCGAATTTGCGCTTTGATATCCTGATTATAATGTGCAGGTGCAATACAAGTTTCTAATACCTCTGCAGGATATGGAGCATTGATACCGAATAGCTTAATCACGTGTTTTCCCCAACCAACTAAGATATAGCATCCATCATCTAACTGCCCCAATGGCTGTTGGCATTGGATATCTTTCATAGAAGAATCTATATTACGTAATTTATTTAATAAATTATTTTCATCAAAACAAAATTGTCCTTTAAAAACGACTCCTAATGCTAACGGTTCTTTAATCTCTGGATTTTCAACCAGATTCCCGCTTGCTTGTTGTTGCTGTGTTTTTTTGCCAAATAGGCGTGAAAAAATATTCATTTACTATTCCTTAATATTAAGTTTTTCTAAAATCTATTATTATCAATAAGGATACTAACCATTATATTAATAAATCTGATTTATACTAAAGATTACTCAACAAAGTATTCCATCACCAATACCGTTCCACCATTTTGTAAAAAAGATTCTTGTACCAATGGATTACGCAATAACATTTTTTTGCCCTCAGTATCTTCAGTAGTATGACCTGCACGTATCATTGCCCCACTATCCCGCAAAGAAAGCAATAAATTATTGAACATGTTCATATATTTTTCTCCATCTTCATAACTATTAGCTAATATAGCAAAATCAGGAAAACCAAAAGCATCGGCACCATAAGTACGCATCCATATGCCATCAAAATGGTCAACATTAAATTCCTCAAATCCAATAAAAAATAAAGGTAAACAATTACGTAACAAATACACGCCTTTTTGTTCGGTTGCCAGTGCACTGGCAACATGAGTTGCTAAAATTTGATGAGATTTTGCATTAATAAGAGCGCACATATCACTATGTTCAAATCCAACAGCAAACTGTGTTAGAGCAACATATTGTTCAACTAAATCCTCTTCAAAGCCAACATAGTACAACATTATATGGCTTTGATGATGATAAACTTGTTGTCTAAAATCTTGCCTTTTTTGACTACTTTCAATACAAGGTTCTAAAATTTCGGCAGAACAAGGAGAATTAAAGCCAACGATTTTAATAATGTGCTTACCAAAGACTGCATGTATATCAGCTCCATCAGCTATTTGCTCAATTGATGATTGCAAACGAATATTTTTCATTGATGAATCAATTTTGCGTAATGTTTTTAATAATTTATGTTGATTAAAAGAGAGTTTGCCATTGAATAGAACGATCAAAGATAAAGGATTTTCAATAGAAGAATTTGGCACAAAGATGTCATCTGATTGCTGGATTTCATTATCACCACGCCTAAACAAGCGAGCAAATAACCCCATTTTATATTCCTTATTAAATTCATCTTCTATTACCTAAATAGCACAAGCCTAATTAGGTACTGTTTTGTATACATTATATTTATATTGTAGAGTATTTAAAATACCAAACGATCAATTTTTTAACAAACATATCTTGGATGATTTTTAAGCTCATCGACTAAAACATCGATTAAACAACATTGCATCACTTTTATTACGTATAGCATTAGGTATTATGTTTTTGGCGCATGGGTTAACTAAAATTCTTGTTTTAATCCCCTCTGATACAGCTCAATACTTTGAATCTATTTGATTTCCAGGATTTGTTGGTTATTTAACAATTGCTTTTGAAATTGCTGGTGGCGCTTTATTACTTTTAGGAATTCTAACTCGTATAATCAGCTTACTCACTGTTATTCAGATGATTGTTATAAGTTTTATTCATTCAACAAATGGTTGATCATTTAGCAATACAGGTGGAGGTTGGGAATATCCTGCTTTTATGGCTTTGAGTGCATTTAGTCTTGTATTATTGGGGACTGTAAAATTAGCGTATTACCTCAAAGATATCATTCATTAACAAAATAATATGATCCTTCTATTGAATTGAACTCTCTAAACAATAACTTCCAGTACAAATAAAAAATATAGAAATTTCTCGTATTGTTTACAGTAATTTGAGAAAATATTATAAACAATACAAGCAGTTCCCATAAATTATTGTTTATAACATTTTTATTATTAGCATGAAAAATACAAAGAAGAATTACAGGTGAAATAGTATGAAAGAATATAGTTGGGTTTGGGTTTTTAAGAGAGACAATATTTCAATGGTATCTGCGGTATTTTCGTCCCTTGAAAAAGCAGATAACTGGGTAAAGCTTAACAAATTAACAGGCGTTTTGACTAAAATGCCGATAGATATTGGTGGTTATGATTGGTGGTTATGATTGGTGTATACAAAATAATGCACAAATGCTTGAGCACTATCATTACCAAGAAGGTATTAGATAAAGTTATATTAAATTGTTAGGTTTGTTTAAACTCACTTTATTAGTAATAGCAAAATTTTATAAATACTATAATTGACATAAATCTTACCAAGAAAAATGATATTTAAGAAAATCAGAATATTAATAATATGATAAATAATGAAATAAAATTCTTGGCAACAAATATTAACTGTTATACCGAAGATCAAGTATTAATTATTGGTATCAGCAACGATCTAATATTTCCCAACAATTACTTAATATTATCTAGATTTGATGAAGATGAAGGTGATGTAGATGAATCAATAGGTATTCAAACTCATCTAACCGAAATCGAAGTAGCTAAAGCAGTTAAAAGTATCGTTTTGAAAAAAAATACACTTACCATAGAGATAAATAAACATAAAACCGAGCAAATACAGGCTAAAAAAATTATTATTGAATTTAATGAACTAGATAACACGTTGTTAATTAAATATATTAACGATATTTTCTCAGATAGTTCAGCAACTGTAATTATTAATGTATAAAAGAAGAAAAATAACATGCTTTATCAACAAGAATTTATAGCTTGTATCACACAAAAAATATCTGAAAAACAAGACCTGTTAGACATTAGAAAATCACTTGTTTATTTTAAAAACAAAGGCATGTCCAAAAATTGTATGTATGTGTGCTTGCAAAACTTAACATATCCTAATAGTGAAGATATTATTTTAGAATTAATGGATTTTGTAACAGGTTTTTGTCATTCTGATTTGGCTGTATACTAACATCAAAAAGAATAGATGTAGCAATTATCAAGATATAAGTATTTACATCAAATCACCCACATTGCATAAAATGATACAAGTGCGTATGTAAATGTAATAAGCTATTCTTCTTCTGATTTAAATAAAGAAATATTTTCTATGAATCGGTTTATTAGAATTCGGAGACAGAATCAACCTTACCCTTTAAATAACAAATTCACAAAATCTAGGATGGGATCCTTAATGAAATTTATTTATAGAAATGATAAAACAAAATCGCTTCATTGGGAATTTTGTGAGAAAAATAAAGCTCCTTTTATAGAGTTAAGTATTATTAATCATAAATTCACTAATATCTTTTATGATATAAGCAATTATCATATCTCTTTAGAAGAAATTTCTGATGATATAAAAAAATTATATTTAGCTTACATCGAATTTTGTATGCTTTCCGATCCTATAATTGAAGATTCGTATAACCAATACTATTTTTTTAATTTAATCGTAAAAAGTGAGCATGCTAATTTTTTAGCAGAAAAATTATATGATTATCTTTTATTTAGATTAAGCAATTAAGTTAGAATATTTCCACTATTAATCAGGTTTAATTAAATAGTAGTCAAAACAGTTAGGGCAATATTTTTCTAGCCAATTTTTGGCTCTTGCACTAATAAAACAGCCTAGTATTTCAATTCCCATAAAAAAATCAGAATCATCAAGTTCGTTGCCAACAAAAGTAATATATTCCGAAGGGTTTTGCATATCGATAAGTTTATTTTTGTTTAAATGAATTTGGCTTTCTATACTAGACAAGTAATAATCTGGCATATCCTGATTTAATTTTACATCATTAATGCCATCAAAAATTAAATCCACTGGTTCATATAGATCATCTAAATAATCAGTTATATCTTTATTCACATCCCATTTTGTCCAATCAAGATTAATAATTTTCTTTTTTTCTATTTCATACAAAAATTTAATGCCTTTTAATGAGGAATTTTCGATTAGTTCCTTTATTTCTTTTGTAAAAATAAAGTTATTACTTGAAAAATAAGCTTTTGGAGTAAAAGGTCCGGTACGTTCGATAGCAATAGACTGCTTATTTTCATCCCAAGGTGTTAACCCTGTCCAAAGTATATCGCCCCAGTCGCCCCAAGGGGCGGTTTTATTTTCAATTAAGAATAGGAAGCGCTGATCTTTTGATTTCATGATTATGTACCTTTACATTGATACCCAAATAAACGTGTTATGACACTAGAAATAACAGCCTATATTCCATAGATCACTTAAGCTTTTTGTCAGACAATTAATTTATTTTTTTATCAATGCTTATAGCATTACAAAAACGGTTGCATAGTTATTACATGCGCAGCTATATTTTTGTTAAAACATGGTCAAGCAAAAATCACTATCTATGAAACGATACTCTAGCCAGTTGCCAGATTTTTTACTGTATCCTTGTAATATAAAATTATTCTCTTCAAGCGATATTTTCTGAATATATTCAAAAAACTCTAATTCATGTTTGAATAACGTTTTCTGTTCAAAGCGATTATTCAAATGATTAACGATAAAAACATTTGCTTCAAAAAATGACCAATTAAAAATCGATAAACAAACATTAGTTATGTGTTGTTTTGTCTCTAATTGGTAAACTGATGCAAAATATATCTTAATTTTATGAGAAAATATTTTAGTATCCAAGATATTGCAATCAGCTGTTTCTATATGTTGTATATTCATTTTTTAGCAGCTTAGTTTGTTTTAAACAATAGATTGCTTTAAATCAACAATATTATCGTAAATATCTAAAGCGCTTATTACCTAATCATATAGAAGAATGTGATTGGTATAATATTACTTTATCTGGCGATATCATTGAGTCAATTAAGAAGATTTGCTTTTTTAACTTATCTTAATTTACTCTCAGTGACGGTTTATTAAGCTTTATAGTTAACTCTTTGATACATTCATTCGCCATTTTTTTATATTGTATCGCATTTTCTTCAGAATAGTTTTCATCCACCATTTTTTCAAAATCTGCAAGTGTACCAAAAAAGTTCGTTGCTTGAATTGCAAATGCTCCATTAGCCCAACAAGCAAAAATAGTTTGTGAGTCATCTTCGCCAGTTTTACGATAAGCTATATTCTGTATTTGAGCTATATCCAAATGTATGCCACGACCAACAGATAAGTTTTCGGGTAATGATGTGATTTTGGTTGACTGTATATTTAAATGTTCACCAACAAATAAATTTTTAGGCAATGCTTGAATTTCTGTATTCGCTAGACTTAAATACCCGCCTACAGATAAATGTTCTGGTAATGTTTGGATTTTTGTATTTCTTAAATTTAAATAACCACTAACAGAAAATTTTTCGGGTAGTTGTTTGATGTTTGTATTTCTTAAATCTAAATCACCACCGACTGTTAAGCCTTCAGGTAATGATTGAATATTTGTATAGGCTAAATCTAGATCGCCACCAACAAATAAGTTTTCAGATAATTTGTTGATCTGACTATTGATTAAATATAAATCCCCACCAACTGATAAATTTCTTGGTAGTATTTCAATTTCTGAATTTTCTAGATTTAAATTACCACCAATAGATAGGTTATCAGGTAATTCTTTGAGCTCAGAAAAGACAAGATCTAAATCGCCACCAATTGATAAATTTTCTGGTAATGATTGAATGTCTGTATTTCCTAGATATAAATCACCACCAATAGATAGATTGTTAGGCAGTTCTTTGATATGTGTAAACGATAAATATAAACTGCCACCAACAGATAAATTGTCGGGTAATAGTTGAATTGCTGAATCTGTTAAATCTAAATCACCACTAACAGAAAAATTTTTAGGTAGTGCTGCAATTTTTGTATAAGCTAAAACCAAATCGCCGTTAATCAATAAATTATCGGGTAATACACAAATTCCTTTTTTTGTTAAATTTAAATTATTATTAACTATGATTTTATTATCGTTAATACAGTATTTTACGCCTTTTTTGTTTAATAACTCCAAAAACTTTTCCATTATATCTCGCATAAATAATAAAGGTTGTGATAATTTTATTTTTATCCTGATATCAATATAAAATTACATATAATTACTACATTCGTGTTCTAAATCAAGCAGTAAACTTTCAGCATCAACAACTGGAGTATTAGATAGCCCCGGAACTGAGAAAATACCTACTTGAGTCCCTTTTGATGATAATTTAGGCAGCAATTCATCCATTATATAATCAAGAGATAATGCTTTTGGTTTGTAATTTTCCCAACCATCTATAGCACAATTTGCAGCATATTCACGAGCTGGCCATAATATAAGAACTTCACTATTGTCACCATTTATGCCACTCAAGGCAAAACCATCATAATCCAAAACCCAAGCTTTTTCGTTATCAACAATTCTTTTTATAGAATAAATGTATCTCTCTTTGCTACCTTTATTTGACATAGCTTCGATTTCTTTGGCTGATACTTTCATAATTAGTCCTCATATTTTTTGCTACGTTTGGCAAGCATAGATAATAATAATTATCATGTCAATGTTGAAAATTTGTATAAATTAGAGTATTGAAATACAGTATATTGATATCCGTGCTTTTTTATAACCTGTTAAATTTTAAAATAAAATGAAAGCGTAATTTGAAATGACTGTCCACTAAAATGAGGACAGTTCACATTATTTAGTAATATTCGGCATTGTAGTCATTTTGCCGATCTTATTGGACTAATCAAGGTAGATTGTTTTTTATCTTAATTTACTATCGGTAACGGTTTATTAAGCTTTGTACTCAGCTCTTTGATACATTCATTCGCCATTTTTTTGTATTTTATCGCATTTTCTTCAGAATAGTTTTCATCAACCATTTTTTCAAAATCGGCAAGTGTACCAAAAAATTCCATTGCTTGGATTGCAAATGCGCCATTAACCCAACAAGCAAAAATAATTTGCGAGTTATCTTCGCTAGTTTTACGATAAGCTATATTCTGTATTTGATCTATATCCAAATATATGCCACGACCAACAGATAAAGTTTCGGGTAATTCTTGAATTTCTGTCGATTCGATGTTTAAGTGACCATCAACGGATAAGTATTCAGGTAACCTAGTCATTTTGGTAAATTTCAAATCCAAATCACCTTTAATAGAAAAGTGTTCTGGTAATGCTTCTATTTCAGTAAATCCTAAGTATAAATTCCCACCAACTGATAAGTTTTCGGGTAGCATTTTGATGTTTGTCACTGTTAAATTGAGATCACCTTGGACAGATAGGTTTTCTGGTAGTGCTGTTATGTTTGTTTTTGCTAAATTTAGACTACCACTAATCGAAAAATTCTTAGGTAATGCTTTGATTTCCGTATTTGTTAAATATAAATAGCCACCAATAAGTATATTTTCAGGTAATTTTTTGATTTCTGTATTTGTTAAATCTAAATCACCACTAACAGAAAAATTTTTAGGTAGTGCTTCAATTCTTGTATAAGTTAAAATCAAATTCCCGTTAACAAACAAGTTTTCAGGTAATGCTTTAATTCCTTTATTTCTTAGATTTAAATTACCATCAACTGTGATCTTATTGTCTTCAATGAGGTATTTTATACCTTGTTTATTTAGTAATTCTAAAAATTTTTTCATAATTTCTCTTTAGCGATAAAAACTGTTTTAAATAGACTGCATTAATGCGGTTAACAACGGTAAATTTTACTACTACAGATTTTTGCTTAAAAACGGAAAGACCTTTTTTGACCTTCCCATTTTGGATTAATCCAAAAAATCATCATTTTCAAGGTAATAAATAATAGCATCTAATAAATCTTTTTTTGTAGCATTAGGATGATGTTCAAGTTTATTATCGATAATGGCTTGAAATGTCGGATATTCTAACCATGCATCATATTTATCAGGTGAATCATCCATTTCATCAAATTCATCTTCCGTCTCTGCAATGTAATAATTGGCATTTTTAATGCAATTGATCTCATTTATAAATTCAGGTTCTACAAAAAAAGACCAAGGTTCATTCAAATTTTTATAAATACGGAACAAATTATCAATTCCTCTTATAGTTTTCATTCATAATCTCCAATTATTATTTACAATAAATTGTATCTGGCTATTTTCTGCCATCATCACAACCATCGTCTTTATTTATTTCATTATTCCACTCTAAACTGACTTGCTCATCATAGCATGGTGGAATTTCTTTATCTAGAACAGGTAAATATTCGCCGTTTATTATATTATATGCATGTTTTCTATAAGGATACTTAGATATTATATTTTTAATATCATCATACAAATTTTCTTTTTTTAACCAGACGTTACCACATTCACCACACCCAAAAAATGGAGGGATATCTTCAATATAAGATACTATACCCGTACATGTTTCTTTAGGGCATCTTAACCCATTAACAACAGGGATTTGTTTATTGTCTAGGTTAGTTAACCGCATTGGATTAAAAGCATAACTCATAAAACAATAAGGGCACTGTATCATAATGAATTTCATGTTTTTTTCACGAGAAACTAAGATGAATCGGTCTTGCTCCTCTGATGCTATAAATGCTTTATTACAATTATCGCAGAATAAATTCATACCGACCTCTTTTAATTAGTACCAAATAAGGGATATTCTTTTAGGATACTTGTGTAAATCTTTATTATTGACGAAATAATGGGTTTTTATGATGTACAACCATATTATCAGCCAATTTTCCTTCCAAATTATTACAAACGTTAATAACTATTTGTAGCTTACTTCACATTGACCAATCACATCAAAAATATGATCATAAGTACTTAAAACATAATGTTCATCTTGTTCCTTATCAAATACTTTATCGAAACAAGATTTTTGTACCAGCTGATATTTTGATTCATCAATCATCGTAATAGTTAAACTTTTTATATTTTTAAATTTAAAACAGATTAAAGCCTCGCCTTCTAATCCTCTGCTGGGTTGGCAATGTGGTAACCACAAAGAAGCTACTACCTTTAATTCCAGTGGAGACATATCAAATATGATGTCTTTTAATATTAAAGCGTCTCTTCCATATATTTCTCCATAGATTGTTTCAATTGCCTGATTGTTTACTTCTGGCATTTTATTTTTCTCCTATTTCGACTATTCCCAAGCTGTCATCATGTAGTTTAATTATTATTTTTAATTGACCGATAGACCGAATGAAAACAACAGTGCTAAAACTGATGCTTTTTTACCCTCAAAACCAAAAGCCGATGAATTTATATCAACGGTATATAAAAGCTCATTTTTGTTTAATAACACAAAATGATAATCATGTAATATATCAATCAGTTCAGGCAATATTTGATAAATATCATCATTACAATCAATAACTTTATTTTCATAAAATAAAAAAGCATAGGCCGATACTAAAGATAAATATAAATACATTGATTTATTATGATAATTAAATTTTAGCGATATACATACGTCATAGTTTAAATCAGTATTATCTTCTACTTTAAATAAAGCATGGATATCATTTAGTAGACATTTATATTTTAGGGAGTTATAGGATTCCATCACGAAATGGAAATCTGGGTTGCTTAAATCGCCATATGCTTTTTGAAGTGCATATAAGATCTTTTCTCTTTGAATATGCATTAATATTAAAACTCCCATTTTATGGAATACTTATGTACTTCACTTTTGCAATCCACATGAATGCTGGTTTTAGTTTGCACGCTCCATTAGGCTCAGTTCCAACCGAACTATTTATGCTTAAAACGCTATAAAGGATCACTTAATAAATTGTGCTAATTACTCATCACCACATATTCATAATTAGCATATTTTTTTAGGGTTATTTCATACCATCATATTCCCAATAAAAACTACTGGCTAATTTATCCAAGGCTTGTAATTCATCAGTGGGATTTATCAAAGCAAGCTGCTGATCTATTGTGCGTCTAACCTTATTCCAATCGTATTGGTATAGTAACAACATTTTATATAATTTAGGTTGTTGCATTCTATCGTTATTTAAATTCATTATCCCTTCTGGAGTGGCAATAATAATTGAATAAATATCTGTTTTATCCTTTCCTGTAATACCAATATTCATTTCTAATAAGTAAAATACTGCATTGTCTTCTGGCTTCCATCGCCAAGGATCATGTATATCTGGGGACCAGTAATGTTTCACTTCAAATTTTTGTTGCCTAATTTTTAATTTATTCATGATATATCGCTTGAGATTTTGCTAGTTATGGCAACCCGATAGAATTATTATTAAATCATATCGCCGTGTTGCCAGTTAGTTATTGTTTATGTTGATTGCTCAAAAGTCATATATGTATTCTCCTTTTCATTTAAAAAAATATATAAATAGGTAATATCGTGGCTGATTTCGGTTATATCTAATTGACCTATAAAAATTAACGGTTTGTTATCTACGGTTGGCCAGTTTGGGGATTGAAGCCATTTAGGTCTATTTTTTAAAAATTTAAAATCTTTCTTAATTTCTAATTTTAACGCTCTTTCTAATTCAACTCCAACTTTATCCCGATGTTTATTCATGATTAAATTAAAGTATGGTTCAGTTAAATTTAACCAGCTTGGCTGAATTTTCATAAATAGATCATACTTTTTTTTATGTTCATTATTTAACGAGAAGTTAATATTTCTTTTAGCGAGAAACTTTGAAAGTAAATCTTTACTATCGAGTTCACCTGATGGCAATAAAATATCAATTTCAATAAGATATAAAAATGCGTTTTTATATCTGCTGGTATAGGGGGGAATTTGATTCTCTTCAGATAGAAGATCTTCAATATCCTTATTATAATAAAGTTCTTTTTGAAAATCCTGTGGAGAAAGCGAGCCTGCCAAATAGCTTTTTATAATATCGATAGAATTCATTTTTTATTACCTTTTGGGTATCGCAACAGATCAAGGGCAACATTTCTTTTTTTCATGTAACTCAATTTTAATTGATTAAATTTTGAGATCTTCTTTTGAAATGTTATCTCTATTTTTTCCTTATATAATCAATAATAATCATATAGTAATTGATGACGATAAACAAATCACACATTATTCCAATTCAAAAAATGACGCCCTTTAATGTACTGGATATCACCGCAGGCGATAAGTCAGCTTGCTGATAAATTATAGTGCTTCCACTACAGAAGTGGATTTCAATTTGTTCTATATTATCTATATGGTTTACTGTATGCTCAGGCAATAATTGGATAATATTAGCTGATAATAAAGCATTAAAATTTGTTTTCATTATTCCATAAGTATCATGGATAGCGATACCACTAACTTCATGGTTATCTTCAGATAAATTAATGAGTTCATAGCCACTATGTTCTTTTTTATCAAGACCTATTTCTATATCAAAAAGCCCGATTTTAGCCGTGTACAAAATGGCTGATTTCATTGTTTCTATTCGGCAATGTCGAAAAAAAGCATCTTTCGCTAAAGCAGAAAGGCACTTCAAAAAGCCACCATTGTTAATAATATCAATAAGATCAATATTTAATTTTCCCATATTTAACATTCTATCTTTTTATTGTCCCTGTTTTTCATTTATCATAAGCATAAAATAAAAAGCCAGATAGTAACAAAACTATATATCTGATAAATTAGACGATTTATCATTTCATTATTTACATTAACCCAATGAAAACACTCAGCCGAAAACTTGCTTTAACACTGTTAGCTATCGAAATGATTACACAATCCACAAAACAGGATATTGAAAATATACTCTTTGCAAATTATCTTGATAAAGAAGGCCAACCTTTAGCATATAACAATATTTATGATGATGCCATTGAGCAATTTTTATTAGGCTATTTTGTTGGCATTAAATTGAAAGGCTATTCTAATCAATATCTAAAACAATATATTAGTGCTTTATACCGTGAACCTATTACCATTATAGGGGACGAAGATATCTTGCATGCATGCCCTTGTTGCCATTATTTAACCTTAACTCATCAAGGACAATACGATGTTTGTCCATTATGCTATTGGGAAGATGACGGCACACAAAATAATGAACTAAACCATTATAGTGCAGTTAATCACTCAACATTAAGCAAATATAAAGCAATATTCGACAAACAAAAAGCTACGTTAACAAATATTCCGTATAAATTAGCTAATAGACATTTATAATACTTGCATCAAATCTAGGTTTGATTATGCAATAAATTAACCACGCTTTTGGAGATTAACATATAAAAGAGTGCTTAGATGACAAAAATATTAGCGTTATGGAATAAACAAACATTACCTATAAAAGACGGGATTTACTTTTCTACTGGTGAATCGATATCCCTTTCAGCCCAGTTTTATCCCCAATTGTTAATTAAAAAAGGGAAACAATTCAACCTTAATCTTTTTTTGGATAAAGATCCTGATAATATCACTAATATAGATATCACAAAAAAAATTACCATAACTAATGGTAATCAATGCTTTTTAGGTGAAGGAAGTTATGGTTCAGAAGGGTTTATTGCCTACTTAACGCCTAAAGATGATTTAAAATGGGTAATCTATTTCGAAACATCAAACCCATTCATTAATGCAACTGAATTGCCAAATCACTTTCTTATAGTGGAATCAAGTGCCGATTTCAAAATAGTGATTGAATTAAATAACCCAATAAATCTTATTTTAACTAAATTTGATATTAACAATCTGGCAATTTCCTACATTTAATTTGATGATTTTATGGTATGAAAAGGAATATCTCTGATGGAGAAAAACAAACAACAGGTTGTAGATTTATTAATATCTCATAGTCAAATTTTAGTCAGATCTAGACCATACAGTGAAGAATTATCGCAATGGGGTAAACAAAATATTGCACAAGGTGCAGTTATTCATAAGGATTATGTCATTTTTGACCCATTACCTGATGATGCTTTCGGTGCAAACGTTTTTTTAACCTTATCAGATAGTTTTACAATGGATAACCAAACCCAACGATGCATTGTTGTTCCCTTTTACACACATCCCAAAAATACGATTGAGGTTGCCTCTGCCACAGAAAAATTTACTATTAACCTACAATTAGATGCACCATTATATTCACTGTATTATGAAATCTGCGAAGGTGATGAAGTTTTTTATAAATTTACCTTTATACCTGCACTTGTACCAATCACAGCTCACTACATTATTGATGACCAATGGGGTGGCAAAAAAGGAAAAATGCTCCAATCGGGTAAAGTATAACCATCTTCAACCTAATTAACTCTAATCAAGGCATAAAAACAAACCAATAAGGACTAAATTGTTTTTGTCTGTGGTAGAAATGTTAAAAATCTTGTCAAAAACCTTCAGGTAACTATATGTTTAAGTAAAAAAAGCATTTAAATATAAACAGTATTTAAGTATAAAATTAAATTTTGTTGGTATTAAATTGTCGATATTCCTCAACTACTAATCAAAGGTCTCCAAACGTTATAAAAGATTATTACCTATTTTAATAAAACATTCAGGTAGACCATTGATTTCATGTTAAACTAACAAAAATACTTAATTAAAATAAACCAGTTACTCGATAATAATCTAATAATATTTTTCTTAAATTAATCGAGAATCAAAATTAAATATTATCAATTTTTTGCTGCCAATACCCGTTCAACTGTATCAACAATGGCTTGAGTTTGGGAATCAATTTCGATATTAACTTTATCTCCGACTTTTTTAGCGTCTAACGTGGTAATAGCTAACGTTTCAGGGATTAAATGAATAGCAAAACGATCTTCTTTTACCTGCCCAATTGTTAGGCTTGCACCATCAATGCCAATAAAGCCCTTATATAATACATATTTCATAAATTCTTTCGGCAATTGTAATGTCATCTCACAATTTGTGGCAGTTTTTTGAATATCAACAATAGTTGCAGTGCAAGATATATGTCCAGACATCACATGACCACCAATTTCATCACCATATTTAGCGCTACGCTCAATATTCACAAAATCATCGATTTTTTTATCACCCAATGTCGTTAATGCAAGGGTTTCTTCCATAATATCAAACGACACGATATCTTTATCAAACCCCGTTACTGTTAAGCAACATCCATCATTGGCAATCGACGCCCCTATTTCAATTTTATTAGTTAATTGATGCGGTAATTTAACTTTATATGTTCTTAATTTATTTTGATCAACAATATCAATAATCTGACCAACGCCTTGAACAATGCCTGTAAACATAGATATACCTCAAATTTTCTTAATATTGAATATTCTATCTCAATCTGATTAGGATTTCCTATTTCTATTTTCTACTGGTATGATCGTTTTATATATTTTCCGATCACTTAGTATCTATAGCGATAACAAATTCATATTTCAAAGTATAGTCAAGGATATATCATTATGTTAAAACTGATTTTAGCCATTTCTGTCGGTTCAGTAGCGGGGGGATTAATGCGTTGGTTCTTATCACTTAAACTCAATGTTATTGCTTTTACTATTCCACTAGGTACATTGCTATCTAATTTAGTTGCTGGCTATATTATTGGCTTTGCAATTGCCTTTTTTAATCACTCTAACCTTTCTGCTGAATGGCGGTTATTGGTAATAACAGGTTTTTGTGGTGGCTTATCAACTTTTTCAACCTTTTCTGCCGAGGTGGTTAACTTTTTACAAGACGGTCGAATATATTGGGGTTTAGCAACAATATTGATTCATGTAATTGGTTCAGTTTTAATGACATATTTAGGTATTTTATCGTATCAATATTTGCGTTCTTAAAATAACTCAATTAATAAATCACATAAAAAATAATCATAAATAGAGTTTACAACCTTAAAATACTGTATTAATATACACTGTATAGAAAAACAGTACAGAGGTTATTATGCTTATTGAACATTCTACACAACAACTTATGGCTATTAATTTTGAGTCCCCTTTTCAACAAGTATTACAACAACAACGCCCTTTATTAAAATCACTTAATAAAGCTAAAAAATGGCAATTATGGCTTTCTGACCGACCAATGTTAAAACGTTCATGGGTTAATACTGCTGGGTTAGATAAACACAAAGTGATTCATCTAGCAAATTTAAATAATGAAGACCTAGTATCAACCATTGAAAAAGTCTTACAATACAAAACCTGTAGCTATATAGTTGCTTGTATCAATAACCTTAATGAACAAGACAAAGCACGTTTACAAAAAGCCGTATCATTAAGTGATACTTGTCTACTTTTAGTACACGATGAGCAAAGTGAACAATCTATCCAATATCATTAAAAACAAACATATTATTTAAATAAAAGCATATTTTTTAATTTTAGAAAGCAAATCTAAAATGTTTAATAAACTAATATACCACTATAAAAATTAAGTTAAGTATTTGATGTATAAAAAATCAGGGCTGAGCATTTAGCAATGTTCAGCTTTTTTTGATAGTTGTTAATAATAGTAATTTATAATAGCAATTGACACAGTTTTTTTCGAGAAACCTTTCCAATCGCCGTCATGGGTAATTAATCTACAATAACGATTTTTTTGGCAAATAGAATTTACTTAGTAATTAAAATTTTTTGCCTTGCTACTACAATCAGCCATTTTAAAGTATTCTGTTGTACTACGCCTAAAACGGTTATTTTCCAAAGATGTGTTACTTTAATTTGAGTTTGATACGTTAATAATAAGGTAGTTAATAAAGAATAATCAGACTATTTGCTTTCATAGTCCAATCTATGTTTTTAATTAAAATCAATGCGTTATAGATTATATTCTTTTTTATTATTGTGGCTTTATTTTTCAAGAAAAGCGCTTTTATTATTTAATAACAGTCGTTTAATAACAACTGGTTAATAACAAAAGCGCAAATTTTTAAATCTTATTAGTCGGGGCGTTTTTTGGTTTTAAGTTATTAAAGCTTAAGGCCAACTGGTTTTGCCAGCCGATGCTCCATCGAGCAACGGCTTAGTTCTTGGCTAGATTGTCCTTGATTAACGCCATAAATATCCCTGTGCTTTAAAACTGAACTAACCACTAAAACGTGCAAATAGCAGAAGCATCATAAAACCCATAAGATCCAGTAACCACGCCTTCGTATACAAGAAACGGATTACTTCCCATTATATCACTCGTCCAATGCTGGTATCCGAAATCAGCATCGGTATATCCATCAATCAGTGCGCCCCACTCGGTAAATAAACCAGCGCCTATTCGTCTCTGAGGATAATTACCTATTGATAAAGGAGTAGCGCCATTTATGTCTTCTACACATGGGAAACTATCATCTATACCACATTTCGCATTAGTTAAATCGCTTATCCGAGGCAGACGATAACCTATGCTATTACACCAAGATTCTTGCTCAGAAAATGTCCCTAACTTGTTTCCTCGTGCAACAAACCACTGCTTTAACTTAAATCCATATTTCACTACCACATTACCACTACTATCTCGACCCTCTAATTCAAATACCTGTGGTAAATTTGGCACGGAAATTAGACCTGGACTATCTGACTCTTTTTGACTATCACTTGCCGCTGGCCCTGTCAACTTAACGCGCGTTACAACTTTTGCACCCCCCCCATTAGTAACCACTTCTTTCGTTACTGTCGCTGTGATTCCCCCGTGTGTAACTGGCGACCAAGTCAACTGACTTTCATCTATTCCACCTATGAGTAAATCAAAATATAAATTGTGCGCACCCGTGGTCGGGAAATTTAGGTTGTATAAATCAGGATTAGTTGATTGAACGAAAAATCCGTCCCTATAATTCCATATGTCACCTGGACCATCCAGACCACCAGCGAGATTTGGCTTTACAGAACAGATTTGAGGGAGGGTATTTGGACTAATGTAATACGTTACCGAACCTCCTTCGAGTATACTATAAGATGGGTCACCATACATAGTAGTTAATTGGATATCTGAACTATCTAATCTCACTGCATAAGGTGCACCACATATCGTTAATCTACTATCATTATTACGATCAGAATTAATCCATTGACCATTTTTATCCAATATAGACAAAGTGATACCCCCACCTGCCATTATAAGATCTCCATCATCATCACGCAATTTACCTTGTTCCACCAACTCTGGCATATAGATCGTCTCTCTTAATGGCGGAACTATTATATTAATATTACCCCAAGTATACTCTACAGGTACCTTAATTGGTGCTGTCGGTGATGAGGGATTATTTTGTGGTGTAAATGTTCGACCGTCAGATAACTTAATAGCTAATAAGCTATCTATATTAGTCTCTTTAGTGACACCATCATCAAGCGTTAAATAGGGGGCTGTGCCTTGAATGGTATTTGATGTAGTGGCCGATAACGCTTGCGATTCCAATGAATACGGCAGTAACAACAACGGCGCCAGTACCAATTGAATTTTTAAAAATGATTTTGTAGATAATTTCAGAGATATAAATAAGTTTTGAGCAAACACTCGCCGAATAAAATTATTCGATAAATTTAAGACATAGGCTTGCCAAGTCTTGTGACAAAAATGATATTGCATTATGATTCATCCATCAAGTACATTGTTTTATTGTTATTGTTTTATTGTTATTGTTATTGTTTTGTTTTATATTTATTAGCTTGTTAAATAAGCTTGTTTTCCTAAATCGATGGAAGTATAGCCGTTAAAAAAATAGTTGGCTAGTTCTTGAGCTTACTTTTTTGTAAAGAAATGTAAAGATAGAAATGATTCAGCTTTAGCAATAAGTCAATTTTTTAGCAAAATATAATGTTAAGTTTATAATAAATTAACTTTTTATTTTTAATACTTAATATCACTACTAACCGACAAAACACAAAACCGCCAGTTTGGCGTGTTAACCTAACTTAGTGATCATGCATTTTGATGTTGTGATAAGACAAGCATATTAACCTTATGGCGCTATAAGTATGTTTTGCTCTAAAATCGCTCAGGTAGACAATTGATTTTATTGAAGTTTTTAAATTTTATTTTTTAGCAAAATCAAACGTTTATTCAATTTAAACAAGTCAATGCTTTACCTTTCTATCTTCATCTTGCAAAATTCACTCATCTAGTTTACTTTACTGATACACTGAAAATTAAATAAATGATTAGAGCGTAAACATGACGATATCATTTAAAGAGCAGCAACAGCAAATTAGCTTTGTTAAGCAATTTTTTGCTGAGCAACTTGCCGAGCGTTTATCACTTATCGAAGTGCAAGCTCCGTTACTAAGTAAAGTTGGCGATGGTATTCAAGATAACCTTTCAGGTACTGAGCACGCAGTGCAAGTTAAGGTAAAAGCAATACCTAATGCACAATATGAAGTGGTACATTCACTAGCTAAATGGAAACGTAAAATCTTGAGCGATCACCATTTCAAAGTTGGCGAAGGAATCTACACTAATATGAAAGCATTACGCCCAGACGAGGAGCAACTTTCGCCAATTCACTCAGTTTATGTTGATCAGTGGGATTGGGAAAAAGTAATTCGTCCAGAAGATCGCAATTTAACTTATCTAAAACAAGCGGTCGAAAATATTTATGCTGCCATTAAAGCGACCGAAAAAATTGTTTCACAACAGTATCATCTTTCACAATTTTTACCCGAATCTATCACCTTTATCGATAGTGAGCAGTTATTAAAACGCTATCCAAATTTATCCCCAAAAGAGCGTGAAAACGCAATAACTAAAGAGCTTGGAGCTGTGTTTTTAATTGGTATTGGCGGTAAATTATCAAATAATGAAAAGCACGATGCTCGTGCACCTGATTATGATGACTGGAGCAGTGAAAACGATTTAGGATCTAATGGCTTAAATGGCGATATTTTAGTGTGGAATCCAATTTTGCATAGCGCATTGGAAATTTCATCAATGGGGATTCGTGTCAATCCAGAAACGTTAAAACGTCAATTAAAACTAACAAATGACGAAGATCGTTTAGAGCTTGCTTGGCATAAAGCATTAATTAATGGCGATTTGTTGCAAACCATTGGTGGTGGAATTGGGCAATCGCGTTTGGTTATGTTGCTTTTACAACAAAAACACATTGGTCAAGTACAATCAAGTGTATGGGACGAAGAGGTTAAAGCAAATTATAGCCATTTGCTCTAGTCACAAACATATAAATATAGGGCATTACGCCCTATTTTTCTGCAAAAATTACATAATTAATTTTTAACGGGTCATTTACCTTCGACTGGTGTTGATTCGGTTGGGGTGTTTATTGATGGTTCTGCTTTATCATTACGGCTTTCAGTTTCATCTTTTGTATTAGCTGGCTGAGTTTGTGTTTGCGTTGCTAAACCATCCAAACGAACATAAACAATACGTTGTTGACCACGATCGCATGAACCAACAATTTTACCTTCAATTTGTTGTTCTGATTTATCAGATGGTTCAAGTTTTAACTGAAATTGTGAAGGATCAACACCGTTGTTTTTGATTTTTTCAGCAATATTAGCACTAATTTCATCACAATTTGAAGCTACAGCCAACATGGGTAAACTAAGTAAAAATATACCGATTAATTTTTTCATTTTCTTTCCCTTTTGACGGTTATTTGATTTTTGGATGCATTATAAAACTATCTATTAGTCTGTCTATCTTCTTTTAAGATGTACTTAAAAATAATCTGCCAGCATAATTGCAAATTTCAACAAATCTATCATTTTGTCGGTAATATTAAAGCAAATCGATTAACTTGATTTATTCACTGTACAATTTGATAAGTATTTAACAAACCTGTTAATAACTCAATAACATTTTAATTATTAAATAATTTTCTAAATGATTAAATATTAATCTGAACAATTTTTGAGTTAATTTGATAACAAAAAAAATCTTTTTTTACAATTCTTGTTGAAATTTACTATGAACTCAAACAATAAAAATGCTACCCAAAAAGCGATAATATAAGAGCAACTGATTACTTGTTACATAATGATATTATGTAAATTATAGAGCAGTAAAAAAAGCAATTAACCCAAAAATTACTCCTGGCGAATTAGCAATTGCTAGTGGCCAATCTTTCTTTTCTTGTAGCAGCCCATAGCAGACCCATAGCGAGCAGTTAATGGAAGCGGCCAATGGTTGAATTGGGTTTGTTTTCAATCCATGCAAATTATCGATGATTTGTGGAATATAAGAAACATACATCCCTAATGACGCCACTGTAGCGATAATACCTAAAATACGAAAAGCCTTAGATGAAAGATGCAAAATAGTCTCCTAATATCGTTTATGGTTTTCACCTGATGCTTGTAATTATAACGAGTTAGAATAGTGACAGTAAACTAACATATTTGGTTCAATGGTAAAGTATAGTTAAAAAAAGGTAAGCAATTAGCCAATTTTTAATTAATCCCTAATGTTATTTATAAGTGATTTTATATTTAATCATAATGTTATAAAAATTTTTCATTTGTTTGCATTGCGTTACAAAAGCAAATAACAAGGAAAAACTAATTTCAATAATTGGTTAAAAGGTGATATTTTGCTCAATTGCCTATTGAGCTTTTTTGAGTGTGGTTTATTTGCGGATAATTAAAAAAGGGGCTTAAGATATTTATTCACTTTATGACTTAATAAGTACTGAATAAACCTGTTGATAACTCTGCAATCAATTGATTATTAATATATTTATTAAAAAGATTAAATATTAAACTACCAAAAAATCAATTTTATTTTATCTAAAAAAGCAAGTGTTTTTATCATATTTTTGAGATTATTTGCTGTTCAAAATGCCCATAACTTAATCTAATTGTCCCTAAGTTATCGCCAAAGTCAGCCCCTTGCGATACCGTCACTCCTTTTGATAACAGTTTATTAAGCACAGCTAATTCTTGCGCTACCGTTTTTACAGGTAAATGCGCATATAAATGAAAGCCACCTAGTGGAGGTTGATAAGTAATCTCACCACCGAAATAGCAATCCAACCAATGCATTAACTGCTCTGCTTTGATTTGTAACGTTTGCCGTAGCTGTTGTTGATGGACAGTGTGATGATGTTGTAGATATTCTTGAGCTAATAATTGTGGCAATATACTTAACCCCGAATCAATGTGTTGCCGAATATTGGACAGATTTTTGATAATATTACGCGGTGCCACCATCCACCCAATACGAATATTTCCTCCTATATATTTCGATAGCGATCCTAAATAGATAACTTGATTATGCTGATCCCATTTTTTTATGGGCAATACTGGCAAATTTGGTTTAAACGCTAAACTGCTATAGGCGTCATCCTCAACAATACCTATACATTGCGAACGACAAAATGCAACAATTGCCTGTTTTCGTCTATTACTCATAACAAAGCCCATTGGGTTTTGAAATATAGGATTCAAAAATAACCACTTTATTTGATGTTGTTGTACGCAATTTGATAGGCTTTCAAGGGTAATACCTTCATTATCACATTCAATACCATATAAACGTAATCCAGCAGCCTGAAACAAAGGTAAAGAGTAAAAATAGGAAGGAGATTCAATTCCAACTGCATCTCCTGGCTTAAGTAAACCCTGTGTAATAAGAAATAACGACTGTTGCGTGCCCGATGTAATTAAAATTTCGTTAATATCAACTTGCATAGAAAACTGAGTTTGCATGTAAGTTGCAATTTGAGCTTTAAGCGATGGTAAACCTAATTGTAATGCATCGCTGTTTTTTTCATGCATAATCAATTCATTTAACGAGGTATCAGGTAGCTGGAGTTTGGGAATTAAATTAGTTGGCAAATCACCATTAGCCAGATCGCAAATATGCACTTGTTGCGCACGCACTTGTGCCACTTTTTGTTGATAAAATGATTTTTTATCTCGATAAAAATGGGCTGGTAAACGCCAATTGATCGATGAATAGGTTTGCACGCCCCATTTTTTATTATTGACATAAGTGCCACTGCCTCGACGTCGAAGTAATATGCTTCGTTCAGTCAACAGCTCCAGTGCATGTACTACAGTTGAGCGGTTAATCTGTAACATTTTAGCTAGCTCCCTTTCTGAAGGTAACTTTTCGCCAGCAATCAAAATTCCTTGCTCAATATAATGTTCAATTAAGTGAGTCAATTGTTGAAAAAGTGATCCTTCAAATTGGGTTAGTTTTTGTTTTTGCCACATATTTTATTTTAGACACTTGTTTTCTTAGAAAATGCATTAAAAATCAAATAAAATCAATATTCTATCTGAGCAATTTTTATAGTAACACCAACAAACCTAAAATTGGATGGCTTTATTATAGTCCAATTGGCTGTTTCGTCTAACTGTTTCTTTTTGAATAATACTTTTCAAACAAGGCCAATTTTCAACTAGGAGTAAAAAATGAATCAAATTACAGGAACACAGACTGTTAAACGCGGTATGGCACAAATGCAAAAAGGCGGCGTAATTATGGATGTTGTTAATGCTGAACAAGCTAAAATTGCCGAACAAGCTGGTGCAGTTGCGGTAATGGCTTTAGAGCGAGTACCATCAGATATTCGAGCAGCTGGCGGTGTCGCTCGAATGGCAGATCCTACTATTGTTGAACAAGTCATGAATGCTGTTAGCATACCTGTTATGGCTAAAGCACGTATTGGCCACATTGTTGAAGCACGTATTTTAGAATCAATGGGGGTTGATTATATTGACGAAAGCGAAGTACTAACCCCAGCCGATGAACAGTACCATCTTCTTAAAGATGAATTTACCGTGCCTTTTGTTTGTGGTTGTCGTGATTTGGGTGAAGCACTGCGTCGAATTGGTGAAGGAGCATCAATGTTACGTACCAAAGGCGAACCAGGAACAGGGAATATTGTTGAAGCTGTTCGCCATATACGTAAAGTCAATGAGCAAATCCGTTTGGTAACAGGAAAATCAAAAGATGAGCTAATGACTTTTGCTAAAGAAATTGGCGCACCTTATGAACTTGTATTACAAGTAAAACAACTAGGTAAGTTACCAGTTGTGAATTTTGCCGCTGGTGGCGTTGCGACCCCTGCCGATGCAGCACTTATGATGCAACTAGGTGCTGATGGTGTTTTTGTTGGATCGGGCATTTTTAAATCTCAAAATCCAGAAAAATTTGCCAAAGCCATTGTACAAGCAACTACTTATTTTGATGATTATCCACGATTAGCCGAATTATCAAAAGGATTAGGCGAGGCCATGAAAGGCATTGAAATCAGCACACTTGCTCAATCAGAAAGAATGCAAGATCGAGGTTGGTAATGGCAAAATCATCCAAACTAAGCAATGTTAAGTACATTGGTGTGCTCAACTTACAAGGAGCAGTTAGTGAGCATATTTTGATGCTAAATAGTATTGATAATGTACAAGCAACACTAGTTCAGAAACCCGAACAATTAGCTAATTTAGATGGTTTAATCATTCCCGGCGGAGAGTCGACCACAATTAGTCGATTAATTAAACAAAATGGGCTTTTAGCGCCCATTCAACAATTTGCTAAACAAGGCAAAGGAATTTTAGGTACTTGTGCTGGGCTAGTGCTTTGTGGCAAAACGACAACTCATAACGAAGTCGAATTATTAGATTTGATGGATATTTGCGTTGAACGCAATGGTTTTGGTCGGCAAATTAACAGCTTTGAGACAACGTTAGATATACCAACTATTGGTGAGCAAATTCCAGCAGTATTTATTCGTGCTCCATATATTGCAAAAGCTGGTGAGCAAGTCAATCAGCTAGCTTTTATTGATAATCATTGTGTAATGGCGCAGCAAGATAACATTTTGACTTGCTCATTTCATCCCGAACTAACCGTCGATAATCGAATTATGAGTTACTTTGTTGAGAAATGTTGTAATTAATTGATTAATATTTATTTTATATTGTTGATAATGGATTATTAATGACTAGCTTAAGCGTTCAATAAAATTTTTGAACACAGCTAATAACCATAGCCAGCTATTCTGTCGGTAGACATCCACTGCCCTCGTCTGAGGGCTTTTTTGATTTATATGCCACCTACTCGGCGGTAAACAATAAAAAGCGTTTGTGCGTTGATTGGGGAATTTTCTAAACCGCCTACTCGGCGGTAAACAACAATATGCGAAACCAGTCCGAATGCAATATTTTCTAAACCGCCTACTCGGCGGTAAACTTTTAGATGCTGATATGCACGAATTGCCGCAATTTCTAAACCGCCTACTCGGCGGTAAACTTTGCTTACTAATTGCAATTTGATCGGATGTTTTTCTAAACCGCCTACTCGGCGGTAAACATTAATTGATGCAATTGCAATGGCACATGCAGTTTCTAAACCGCCTACTCGGCGGTAAACAAGCAGTGCGCTAGTTGTGAGTGAGAAAGCGTTTTCTAAACCGCCTACTCGGCGGTAAACAAGGGCAAGATGGCGACTTTAAAATAGATTTGTTTCTAAACCGCCTACTCGGCGGTAAACTAAGATCACTGTTTACCGTCAAGTTAACGAATTTTCTAAACCGCCTACTCGGCGGTAAACATCGGAAAAGGCTTTGCGTAAATTTAACGGTATTTCTAAACCGCCTACTCGGCGGTAAACGACAATGGCTAAGTACCTTGATGCGGATAATTTTTTTTCTAAACCGCCTACTCGGCGGTAAACATCGCAGGTGTATCGTCAATGTAAATGTTATCTTTCTAAACCGCCTACTCGGCGGTAAACAAAGAAAATAATATTGATTTTGATTTGGTCATTTTCTAAACCGCCTACTCGGCGGTAAACAGTTAGCTAATTTGATTAACCGCAATCTAAATTTTCTAAACCGCCTACTCGGCGGTAAACGTTGAAAGCGATCGGCGTATTGTTCCGGGTACTTTCTAAACCGCCTACTCGGCGGTAAACTAGAAACCGATATAATATAAACCTTGTTTCGCAAAAGACAAATAGGATTTTTGCTTTTGAAAACCCTTTTTTTTAGAGCTTTTTTAGTGTGTTGTTTTTATTTGATTTTATTTATTGTTAAAAAAAAGGGTTAGCAATAGTTTGATCTTTTTAAAATGAGTGAAATTATCTGTTCAAAAATTCATTTCTTAACTCACCATCCAAAATATTTAAAATTTCAAGCTTTCACTAGCGACTATTTGGCATTAACAACTAACATTAGATATGAGTATTAATATGAATTAAAACAAATAAATCCCTTTAGTTTGCCGCATCAGGCCGATAACTGGTATAATCTTTATTATTATTTTCAATGTTGGATCACCTACTATGTACATCATCTACGGTATCAAAAACTGCAACACGATGAAAAAAGCTTTTACTTGGCTTGATGATCATCATGTAAGCTATCAATTTCATAATTATAAAACCAACGGGCTTTCAGAGGAGCTGTTGGATGATTTTTTACAATTAGTTAATTGGCAAAGCTTGCTCAATACACGAGGTACTACTTGGCGTAAGTTGGATGAATCTATTCGTGCTGAGGTCAATAATGCTCAAACGGCTAAAAAGATTATGTTAGCCAATCCATCTATTTTAAAACGCCCTTTGCTTATCGATGGGAAACGTGCATTGTTGGGCTTTTCAGAGGAGCTTTATTCACAATTTATTTCGCAATCTAAATAAAAATCGAGACCACTATGACTGAACCTGTTATTGCACTGACTCAAGCACTCATCGCCGAAAAATCAATAAGTCCTGACGATAAAAATTGTCAAAAAATGATTATTGAACGGCTAAAACCGCTCGGTTTTACTATTGAAGAAGTTAATATTGGAAAGACCAAAAACTTATGGGCTTATCATGGCGAAGCTAACAGCAAAACCTTAATGTTTGCAGGACATACCGATGTCGTACCTGCAGGTGATGAAAGCAAATGGCTTTATCCGCCATTTTCGCCAACCATTGATGAACAAGGCGTGCTTTATGGACGTGGTGCATCTGACATGAAAAGTGGCGTTGCTGCCATGGTTTGTGCGGCTGAAGATTTTGTTAAGCAACATCCAAATCACGCTGGGCGAGTAGCTTTTTTAATTACATCGGACGAAGAAGCCGATGCAACCGATGGCACTGTTAAGGTTGTCGATTTGCTAATGAAACGTCAAGAACGTGTTGATTATTGTATCGTGGGCGAACCGTCAAGCGATGCTGTACTTGGCGATCAAATTAAAAACGGTCGCCGTGGTTCACTAACAGCTAATTTAGTTGTGCATGGTATTCAAGGTCATGTGGCCTATCCTCACCTTGCCGATAACCCTGTCCATCGCTTTGCTCCTGCATTAAATGAACTAGTTAGCACTGTTTGGGATGAAGGCAATCAGTATTTTCCTCAAACAACTATGCAAATTGCCAATATTAATGGTGGTACAGGTGCCGAAAACGTTGTGCCGGGTGATCTAAGTGTGCAATTTAACTTTCGCTATAGTAGTGAATTGACCGATACGATAATTAAAGCGCGCGTTGAGCAAATTTTACAAAAACATAATTTGAACTATACGTTATCTTGGCGATTATCAGGACATCCTTTTTTGACGCCACAAGGCGATTTAACTAATGCTGCTGCAAGTGCTATTAAGGAATTTACCAACATTGATACCAAGCTATCGACCAGCGGCGGTACGTCGGATGGACGCTTTATTGCTAAAATGGGCTGTCAAGTGATCGAACTAGGTGTATTAAATAAGACTATTCACAAAATCAACGAAAACGCCAACTGCAAAGATATAATTACCTTAACTGCAATTTATAACCGCATATTAGAAAAATTACTGTTGGCATAATTGTGGCACAATTGTTATTGTGCCTAGCTATTATAACTTGGAGATAGCGATTTTTATCTAAGAGGAAGTACGATGGGATGGCTTAAAGATTACTGGTGGATAATTGTGGTGATTTTAATTGGGATTTTTATTAATACTATTAAGGCGCTGAATCGACTAAGTTATAAAGCGTATCTTGAAAAAAAGAAAGGGATAAAACCTATCCCTTATCAAGATGATGACGATGATTGGCCATCAACAAATTCGACGAAGAAAAAATAACGCCCTGCTTAACGAAAGTCTTGGCTACTACTATCAAATAAGGCTTGATGACGGTAGCGATCAACCCACATTGCCGTTGCGCCACATACCGCAATAGGCATAACAATTAAATTAAGCAATGGCACCATGGTAAAAAAGCTGACTATCATACCAAAAGTTAAATTATCTACCCGATCTTGCTTGAGTAATTCACGCATACGATGAAAAGTAATTTTGTGGTTATCAAAGGCATAATCAGCGTATTGGATATTAATTTGCCAAGCGGTAAATAAAAACCAAACCACTGGCGTTACTGATTGCCCAATAACAGGAATAAAGTAAGTTAGCAGTATCGGAATTGCCCATAATAAATAGTTAACTAGTTTTTGTAGTTCACGTTTAAAAATACGAGGAAGATCCTTAATAAGACTCATCCACGACATATCTGCTGCGGGAATCCCCGTTAATTGTGCTTCAACTTGTTCAGCTAACAAGCCATTAAACGGAGCCGCTATAATATTGGTTACCGTACTAAAGAAATAACAAAACAAAATAACTAAAGCTAAAATAACCATAAAAACAATAATATAACCAAGCCAATGCAACCAACTTGGCATATACGACACTCCCCAATCAACCATGCCCGAGATAGCCGTAAAGAACCAATAAAATAATGCTGACATAATCACAACATTGGCAATTAATGGTAAAAAAACAAATCGCTTAATGCCTGGACTAAACGCTAATGACCAACCTTTAAAAAAATACTCAATACCTGTTGTGGGTTGATTGTTTGGATTTTGAGTTTGTTTTTTTGAATGGCGATGTTGTGCTTGGTTTTCTAATTTATTTTGCGTCACATTCGATTCCTTTTTAATTAAAACGAATTATGTTGAAACTAGTTAAGTTTAAACTAGTTGGGTAAAAATTAAGTTGAACTTAAACATGGTAACTATTGTAAACATAGCCCTTGGTAACCTGCAATGATAATCAGCTATCTTTATTATTGGTTTTTTCGTCAAAAAGCACATTATTGCCATTATTTACTAACTATGAATCGCTAACTATGAATTACTAATTTGAATTGCTAACCATGTTTTGATCTCTTGCTTGATGGTTTGCATTAATGCATTTTTTCCTGCAAGTTGATATGAACTAATGAGCAAAGATTGATTGTTTTTGCTTTTTATCAGTGCTGATAACACAGGCAATGTTAGTTGTTGCTGTGGTTGTGATTGTGGTTTTTGCCATTGTTGATGCGTTTGATTATAGCGAACTAATCGACACAGTGTGGCATAAGTGGCTTCAAACGGTCGATGATAGTAAGCAAATCCATTTAGTTCATCAAAATCGTAGGCGTCTAAATCTTGTGTTAGTTGTGACTTATCCTTACTTTCAATCATCTCAGTAAATGGTAAATCAATAATATCTTTGAGCCAATAAACATTACGATGTAATTTTTGTTTTAATTTAATGGTTAGATTTCGCCCTGAACCGGTTAATGGCTTTAGCGCCATAACTGAATAACTACCACTATTTGCCTGTTTATGACTACTGACGTGCACCAAAACAAACCCACAAGCAATCCAAAATTGGTAATTAGGCGGGGTATAAGCAAAGCTAACCGATAAAAAGTCGATATTCTGAGCTTTGGCATCTTCAAAGATAGTTTGCACAAGTTGCCTTGCTATATTTTGTCGCCGATAGGCACTAATAACCGCAATACGATTAATCCGAACTGAGCGCAATTTAGCCGCCTGCGGCTCACCTGCGTGGGCGACTAACGACTGTGCTACTAAATTACCTTTTGGTCGACGCGTACCTTGCCACACTTCGGTGATTAAACTATCAGGTAAGTTACCTTCAACAACAGTGAGTGCAGCAGCTATTTGGTTATTGTTAGCTGTTGCTTGCCAAATTGTCAAATTTTGCGCATCAAACAGACGTCTTAAATCAACTAACGTAGTTTGGTAATGAGCTACTTTCAATAAATAAAATATTGACCTTAATGTATCAACATTATTACGTTCAACTTTTGAATATTGGATTAATGATGGGCATGCATCAAACTTATCGCCCTGTGTTAATAAACCATTAAGTAACAATCGATCGCTAAATTGCTCTAGCATATCGCCTGCCTGCCAGCGGATAGGGCTAAATAGCTGAAAATATTGATATGCTTTATTTGATAACAATTTCAACAAAAAGCCCTGTCCTGTGCCCTCATACCCATCAGCAGTCGTTGTTAATAATACTCGAGTGTTATTTGTTTTAGCTAGTTTTAACAATTTTTCCAGCATGGGAAGTGGGATCATGGCAGCTTCATCAATAATTAAATAATCGGCAACGGTAATACATGATTGAGCAATTAATTCATCTGGGGCAAAAAATGGGGTATCGGGCTTAGCAAAAGCAAAAAAGGTGGTCAGTGCTGATTTATTTGGTGCTGTCACAATACAACGTTGGTAATGGCTAAATAATCCAGCTAGTGCCGATTTACCGCGTCCACGTTTAGCGACTAATACGTTAATAGGCTTAGTGCTATTTAATAATTGTTTTAAAGTTGCTTGTTGCTCGGCTAAATCACAAGCGTCATCAATAATAACTTCAGGCAGGGATATCTTGGAGGATATAACCTGTTTTGATGAAATTTTAGGATAAATTGATAAACCAAATTCAGTTAAAGTCTGTATTAAATGTGCAACGAAATTAGGCACATTAATGGGCATTTGGCTTTCGTTCCAGCGTAAGCTATCTTGATCATGCCAAGTAGACAGATTCTTAGGCAAGAATAAAACCAATATACTACCTTTAACTAACGTACCAACAAGCATAGCAAAGGCATCAAGATTAAATCCTACCGTTGCATCAAAAATAGCATGTCGATACTGTCGTCCCAATAACTGTTTAGTTTGATTGGGCGGTATTACATCAGAAATTAATGTGTTGGGTAAATAACTAGAAAGTTCAAAGTGAGATGTAACCGTTAACCAATCACCTGAGTAATGACAAATAGCCTGGCTAAGTTGCTCGAATAACTGTGTGGCTTCACCCTGTAACACCCATAGCGTTCTTGTGCTGTTGGGATACTTGTGCATAAGGTTAACTTTTTCCAATTAACAACGACAAAATACCTGCAGCAATCAGAGGACCAACAGGAATACCTTTGAAAAAAGCCACACCAATTAGCGTACCAATAATTAAACCATTAATAATTGTAGGGTGCGCACCAATGAGGGATATACCTCGCGTACCTAGCCACGATACTAAAATTCCAACAAAAATAGCTAATATAGATTGCCAAGTGGTAAATGATTTAGCAATATCGCCTATTTTTAACGAGCCATCAGCTAAAGGCACCATCATTGCGGCAGTTAAAATAACAATACCAATTGTTAAGCCATATTGATTTAAAAACGGAAAATAAGTGGCAAGCGGCGTTAATTTAAACAGTAACAATAATAGCACTGCAAATGTCACGGTATTATTGTGTGTTAAATAACAAAGCGCCGCTAACCCCAAAAGTAGAAAAAAAGAGATATCAAACTGTGCGAACATTACAAAGGAACACCAATTCGTTTTGCTACTTCTTCATAGGCTTCAATCACACCCCCTAAACCTTGGCGAAAGCGATCTTTGTCCATTTTTTTCATTGTCTCTTTTTCCCACAAACGACAACCATCAGGAGAAAACTCATCACCCAAAGTGATTTCGCCTTTAAATAATCCAAATTCGAGTTTGTAATCAACCAATATTAGTCCTGCTTTATCAAACAAATCAGTCAAGATGGTGTTAATTTTAAAGCTAAGTTCTTTCATTCTAGCAAGTTGATCATCGCTAGCCCAACCGAAAGCCTTGCAGTGTGATTCATTAACCATTGGATCATGCAATGCATCGTTTTTTAGGAATAATTCAAACGTAGGAGGATTTAAAACTTTACCTTCTTCAACTCCTAAACGTTTAACTAAAGAGCCCGCTGCTCTATTACGTACCACACATTCAACAGGTACCATTTGCAACTTTTTAACCAGCACTTCATTGTCAGATAATAAGGCTTCAACTTGAGTTGGAATGCCAGCTTCACGCAATTTGCTCATAATAAAATAGTTAAATTTATTATTAACCATGCCTTTACGATCTAACTGTTCAATACGCAAGCCATCAAATGCCGATGTATCATTACGAAACTCAAGAATTAATAAATCGGAGTTTTCGGTGGTATATACTGTTTTAGCTTTACCACGATAAAGCTCAGCCAACTTTTTCATGTTTATAACCTTATATCAATTGCCAATAAATAATTAAGGAGCTATTCGCTCCTTAAATTCCAAACTTACTCTTGATTTGCACCGCTTACTGCTGTTGCTGGTTTTTTGCCTTCGGCATTTTCTTTTTCAGCCTCTTTATCTTGTGCTTTTCGTGGTACAGCCCGAACTGAATCAGGTGCAACATCATCCATTATGTCATTAAATAAACTTACAACATAGCGTTGCACTTCAATTGGTTGCGAAATTAAATCTTCAGTACCACGGGTTAATGAGGTGATTGAAATGGTGATTGTTTCAGTATCGCCTACCAAGTTTCGTGTCATTGAATAACTGGCTTCAACGGCTCGATTTTCGTCTGCACGCACCATAAAGGCTTTATTGGTTTTAATGCTGTTATTATCACGGCTAGCGATAAAGATATTTTTCTTATTTAGGCTGTTAGGAATACGATCCCAGACATTATTGCTTAATGGCACATTAAAAGTGACCGAACCGTTATTATAAATCGCAAATGCATCTTGAATAGTTGGGATCGGTAAAATTGGCGGTCTGATATCAAGCTTTTTACCTAATTCGCCTTTAACCTCAGTTTTAACAACATAAAAATCGCCACTTTCCGCAGGCACCGAAACACCTTCAGGAATAATTAACGGCTTTAACGTAGGTGATTTAAGGTAATCTTCATTACCTTCAACTTCACGCTTATAATTTTGATCACTACCACAGCCAACAAGAAATAAAGAAGTCACAACGGTTAAAACAGCTGTTTTTTTAATGACGTTACCTTTAAATAAGGTTAAGTTTAATGTTCTGTTTAATGTGCTATTTAACATAAATATCTGCTTTTAAAATTAAAGGTTATATTACAATAAATTCGCGTCTTTTAACGCTTGTTCAACCGCAGGAATTGACGATCTGCTCAATGAGACCATTGGTAATCTAATTGTTGCATTTTGCATTAAACCTAATCTTGCACAAGCCCACTTAGCTGGTGTTGGATTGGGTTCAATGAACAAATTGTGATGTAAAGCCATTAAAGTATCGTTTAAATTGCGGGCTTCTTTAATTTGATTATTAGCCGCAAGCTGACAAACTGTAGCAACCGCCTTAGCTGCAACATTAGCTGTAACAGAAATAACGCCATCGCCACCTAAAATCATAAAATCTAAAAAGGTTGAATCATCACCACTCAATAATTTAAAATCAGGCCCAACCAATTTTCGAGTAGGATAAACTCTCGAAAGATCGCCTGTTGCATCTTTTAATGCAACAATATTTTTAATTTTAGCTAACCGTCCAACAGTTTCAGGCTTGATATCACTACTCGTACGGCCTGGTACATTATATAAAATCTGTGGCAACTCCGTACTTTCGGCAATAGCTTTAAAGTGCTGATACATACCTTCTTGTGTCGGTTTATTATAATAAGGTGCAACCGTTAAACAGCCTACGACGCCAATATTTTCGACCTTACTGGTTAATTCTATAGCCTCCTTCGTTGCGTTTGCGCCTGTGCCAGCAATAATGGCAATGCGCCCATCAGCATAGTCAATTGTTCTTTTAATTACATCAATATGCTCATGGTGATCAAGTGTTGCTGATTCGCCTGTTGTACCAACCGAAACAATACCCGATGTTCCATTTGCAATATGATATTCGACCAATTTTTTTAAGCTTACGTGGTCAACGTTTCCTTTTGTATCCATGGGAGTAACAAGTGCGACCAGACTTCCTGTAAACATAAAATGACCTCTCATATAATTGGTTTATAACACAACGTAAAGAATAAAAATCTGCGGATAAGTATGCGATATTTCTAGACTAAATTCAACTTTTGTTATACAGGATTATCAATATCGACAAAAATAACCTCAACACCGTAACAGCTCGCTAACCATTCACCCAATTTTTTAATACCGTAACGTTCGGTAGCATGGTGTCCAGCGGCATAAAAATTAATACCATATTCACGTGCAATATGGATAGTGCGTTCAGACACTTCGCCAGTAAAAAAAGCATCCACTCTCATTAATGCTGCTTGTTCAATATAATCTTGCCCTCCACCACTACACCATGCAATACGATTAATAACTTGTGGAGCATTATCTCCACAAAATAGTACACGTTGTTGGTTATTGTGTAATACTTGCTCAAGTTGTTGTTTAAATTGTAAAGCAGTAAGTGGCTTGTTTAATGTACCAGTAAAAAGCAGATCGGTAATGTCATTGCGTTTATCGACTGAAATACCCAATAAATTAGCCAGTTCAATATTGTTGCCCAAAACAGCATGACCATCTAATGGCAAGTGATAACCATATAAATTAATATCGTTAGTTAACAGTGTTTTAATCCTTTGATATTTAATACCTGTAATGGTTTGTGGTTCACTCTTCCAAAAATAACCATGATGAACCAGAACTGCGTCAGCTTTTAATTCAACCGCCTTATCTAACAATAACTGGCAAGCGGTCACGCCTGTGACAATTTTATTCACTTGCTTGCGCCCCTGCACTTGCAATCCATTTGGTGCATAGTCACGATAACGACTAATTTGTAGTTCGTTATTAATAATCTGTTCTAATTCAAAGTTGTGCATTATTCGCTCAATTTTAATATTATTTAATAATAATTGATGATTATAATCACTTTAACCAATAATCGCACCTACTCATTGGTTTAATGTAATTTGAATAAAACTACTGTATTGGCTTTTTACAAAGATTAACAAATTGAATACAAACTCTTGTAGCCAATGCTAGGCGAACTGGTTAAAAGATGGCATAATAACACCTTTTTTGATAGATAAGAAAAATTAACGTGCCAAACGCCAAATTATGTGAACGCTTTCGTGGGTTTTATCCTGTTGTAATTGATATTGAAACGTCTGGATTCGATCCAAAACTCAACGCTATTTTAGAAATCGCCGCTATCACCTTAAAAATGACCCCAGATGGTTGGCTAGAGCCAGATCAATCCTTACAATTTAATGTCAATCCATTTAGTGGTGCAATTTTAGAACCAGCAGCCCTTGCTTTTAATGGCATTGATCCTGATAATCCACTTCGTAGCGGTGTTGACGAAAAGCTCGCCTTAGACGAAATTTTTAAAATGGTTAGATCTGGCATAAAAGCTAGTGAATGTACTCGAGCAGTGATTGTTGCTCATAACGCACACTTTGATCATAGTTTTTTAATGGCGGCTGCTGAACGCACAGGCATAAAACGCAACCCATTCCACCCATTTGCTACCTTTGACACTGCGTCACTCAGTGGTTTGGTTTTTGGCCAAACAGTGCTCGCCAAAGCCTGTCAAGCAGCGCAAATCACATTCGATCATAAGCAAGCTCACAGTGCGCTATATGATACACAAAAAACGGCAATACTTTTTTGTAAAATTGTTAATCGACTTAAATCACTTGGAGGATGGCCTTTGGCTGTTACAGATTCCGATGTAGATACAAAAATCGAAAAAGATTTAGATAATAAACAACAATATGAACAGTAACAATTTCAAGAGTAAACAGTATTAATTTACAAAAATAAAAAAGCGCGCCTATTTTGCGCGCTTAATTTACCATACTGCATTAAATTAGGATTTATACTTTTCCGCAGTTTGCTTAATAAGCGTTTGCAGTTCGCCTGTTTGAAACATCTCTAGCATAATATCACAACCACCTACTAATTCGCCTTCAACCCATAATTGTGGAAACGTTGGCCAATTAGCGAATTTAGGTAATTCGGCACGAATATCAGGGTTTTGTAAAATATCAACGTAAGCAAACGCTTCACCACATTGCGACAAAACCTGCACCGCCTGAGCCGAAAAGCCACAGCTTGGCAATTTTGGCGAACCTTTCATATATAAAATAATCGGGTTATCGGCAATTTGTTTTTTGATTTTGTCGAGTGTTGTCATTTCAGTCGTCATGCGATTTCCTTGGTAATTTATTGTAATAATGCGAGCTATTTTAACGTACAATTTTGCTTGTTCCTACTGGTATCTTATAACCAAGCTACTTAATGGGGATTTTTAGAGCAAATTATGGAGGCGTTATTTTTTAAAACAATTAAAATAGAAAATAATAAAACCAACCTAATCCCTGACGTTTTTTAGCTGGGATAAGTGGGTTTTACTGGATTTACCTTTGCACAAGGAGCCTCTTTGTCGACTCGTGGCCTTCTGCTTAAGCAGAAGGCGCTTTCTTTAATTAGCCTATCACTCAAGGATTAAGAATTAAATGCTAAGGAGTTGTACAAATCACATACGAGGAGAAACTTGGAAAAAGACCCATCACGCTACCATTTCCATTTACAACGAATGAATCATCACCTGTCCAGTACTCTCCGAAGCGGTTGAAGTTTGTACCAGGGTAACCGGCCAACAGCCCCCATTCCGTAAAAAATCCTGCCCCTATTCGGCGCTGATAATGATTACCTGTTGATGATGGCGTAGCACCGACAGCTCCATTACATCGCCTATCTGTATTCAAACCAAAACACACAGCATTAGTCAGATCCTTTACCTGTGGTATACGATATCCTAACCCCCTACACCAATCAGCTTGCTGAAAAGAATACGCTCCTTGATCTCCTCTGTGAACAAACCACTTTTGTAATACAAATGCATATCTTACTATCTCATTACCGCTTCTATCTCTCCCCACTAATACGAATTCCCACGGTAACCTTGGTACAGTAATTCGACTTGGATAAGGATTATACCATTGAAATCTAGCCTCTGGCCCCTTTAGAGTAACACGTGTTACCATTTCTTTAGTCCATCTATCGTTTGTCATTGTCCTTTTTACGGTGACGGTTATTCCATCATGCGTGACTGGTGTCCATGTCAATTGATCTGGATCAACTCCCTTTATCGCTAAATCAAAAAATAATCCATCAGCCCCTGTGGTTGGAAAATTAGATTTTGGATCTGATTGAATGGGAAATCCCTCTTTTGTATTCCATGCGTCAATAGGACCTGCATATTGATCTGTACCCCAATCCTTATTTGGCCTTACATAACTAATAGCTGGTATAAAAGGTTCATCTGGTAATGGTTCTGATGGTAATATTATGGCATCACTACGATAATTATTCGCTCGACCACTTGTGCTAGCCAATGCCTCTAAACTCCATAAATAGGGCAATAATAACAGCCCCAACACCAACAAAATTTTTCGGAACAACTTCGATGATGAGTTGAGAGATAATTTGGAAAATATAAATGAGTTTCGTGCAAAAACTCGTCGGATAAAATTATTTGATAAATTTAAGGCATAGGTTTGCCAGTCCTTGTGCCTTGTGCCTTGTGCCTAAAATAATAATGCATTTTATTTTACCTGTCAAGTAATTATTTGTTTTATTTATATTTTTATAATCATTAGCTTATTTAATAAGCATGTTTTCCTATAACAATAGAAGTATAACCATTTAAAAAATAGTTGGCTAGTTTTTTAGCGAATTTTTTGTAAAGAAATGTAAAGATGAAAACAATTCAGCTTTAGATAGGAATAAATTTTCAATAAAAATATAAAGTTATATTTATGATAATTTAGATTTTGTGGGATTATTAATATTGGTAATAACGTTTGAGTTAGTAAATTTTTATGCTTTCTTCCACTTTAATCATTTTATCCATAATATTCTCCTCGTCCCAAATTGGACAGAAGTTGCCTCAAAAATATAAATAAAAATCATAAGAGAAAATACTAAAGTCAGAAATTTGAGTGTCAAATTCAAACAACAAACAGCAAATTATTCGTTATCTGATGCTCATCTTTCTATCAGCAAACTTACTAACACCTAGGCAGGGTAAATTAACAAAAGACTTAGAGACATTGAGTCTGCATCATAATGCAAAGGACATAATAATACTCAATAGTACATGGGTAACTGATACAACTTATATTAAAACAGATAAAGATGGTTATATTTGCCCATAATTATCGATTTATATAGACAAACAGTAATGACTAGTCAAACTAGTTATCACATATGTTATGTTTTTAGCAAAATTATATTATACAAAATTTTATGCCTTTCAATTGAAAGAAGCACCTACTTTATTTTCTTTAACTTAATGTAATAATGCGATTATTCCAACAACTAATTATATAAAGTGAATAACCGCAACCAATTACCACTAGTGATTTATGGACTTATTATTAATTTTTTGTGTTATGAATGTAGTAAAAAATTTCATCACTTTTAAAACAAGAAGAATAAAAAAATAAATGACGAAAAGGTGTACAAATATATAGCCCCACAGAATAACAAAAACAAAGAAATCAACTTGAAAATAATCTGTATCAATAAATAAATAGGCAGCATTATCAAAATCTTCCATAGTCAAATAATTGATACGGAGTAAAAATATGCTCAGTCCTATAATCGATATATTGGCAAATACAAATAAAAACAATTTGATAGTTAACGATTTAAATGAAGTTGATTTATTATCTTTAGGACCAAATAGGATCATTTTCGCTGATTTAATAAACATAGTAATTAAAAAAAATAGATAGCAAATTAATGCCAATATCATCACCATACCAGCACTACCAGCTTGTTCACAATTATCAGCTCGCATATAAAATATGCAAAATAACAAAAATACCCCATAACTAATTAATAACTCTTTAATCAATTTCCTATCTTTTACATAATCTTTAATTGTTTCAATCATTCCCTACACCATCTTTTAATTAAATAAACCTATATCAACCTAAGCAGAACTAATGCTAATAATAATTTTATTTTAAATTTAATAAGCTGAAGAATAATGCATTATGTTCTATTTAATTTCAATTATTATTTAATATAAATTTTTTATTGTTATTTTGACAAATTTACTAATTTGGAAACAAATTTTAGATGTTAATTGATATATTGATTTAGAATTATGGTCCTTGCTGAACTTAGACCAACGACCAATTGGTTAAGAGTGACACGTATTATTTTAATTTATTATAAATTAATAAAAGAAGATGTTAGCTAAATCGATTACTGTATACTTATTCACTATTTTTTAGTTTACTTTACATTATTTACGGCACAAATATGTCACAACAACATAAGTTTCCTGTTTTTTGGAAACACCCTAAAACCAAAATCCAAGTCGCTGAAGCTCACCTAAATGAAAAATCATTTAATAACCTATTTCATAACCAAGGTGTGTCAATTACTTGGCGTCAGTACATCAGGTTATTATGTCTGGCTAAAATACCGCATTAAATCAGTAAAATTCTAGTATATCAAAAAGCAGTATTGGCACCATAAGGCTAGTTTGAGTAAGCAGAGTCGCCTCATGATGCCAGAGATATAGACTATCAAGTTTCATATTAGCCATGTTTTGCAACAATTTAGATTACGAAGTCAACCATGACATAAATACCAGCATCCATAATAATATCGTTCCCAATACGTTAGATTGACAATTTAACCTTATAAGCCTAATGCAATATAAATAACTGATATCGCTTATATTAAAATAAGTGAAGGTTGGTTATATTTGTTGGTGATTATCGATTTATACGGACAAAAATTGATTACTAGGCAAGCTAAGTTTAATTGTTAACAAGTGTAAACCAGTATCATGCCAATAATCACTTAAGCTTAAGGGATTGATGGTATATTCGCTATATAAACCCTTAATTTACTAAAAATAGCCAAACAAAGAAATCAACAAAATCAATAAGTTTTCTGTCTGATTTTTATCACTATTAGTTTAAAAAACGAGCCACCTATAAATCTACCATAACATACTAAATATCTTTAAAAAACTGAGTAATATCTTCTTTTTTACACTTGACGTAATTGATAACATTGGCATAATTGCACAATCAACACTTTATCTGGATCTATCCATGAAATATAAAATAATCAACCTTAGTATTTTCTTTTTAGCTTCGATTAGTGCTTTACCCTCGGCTCAAGCCAACGAAATAATTTGCCCAAGCTCAATAACAATTAAATCTGCTCATTTAGATATAGATAATCTACCTGACGATTGGATGGTTTCTGAAAAGAAAGATGCGTTATTATTGCTTGATGGCTTTGGCGTCTATTCTGACAACCCCGCTAAAAAAATCCAGCAAAAACCAGATGCTGGTATCATTGATGGCAAAGAACATCAAACAACCTGGAGCGTAAACACCACTTACGACCAAGGAGGTAGTTGGGTCAGTTGTGATTACAATTATGGTGAAGTAAATCTAATAAAAAAAATCGCTACAACCATGAAAAGTTGCTGGGAAATTGATTCGATGGATCAATTCGATCGATTACACATCACGCTTAAGTGTAGTACTAGTGAATTGCAAGAAGTTAAATAGGTTTTGAATTTTATTGAACGGTATAATTTCGACCCCAGCAGGAATCGAACCTGCAACTAGCCCTTAGGAGGGGCTTGTTATATCCATTTAACTATGAGGTCATAGGTTGTACATTTTAATAAATTTTATTAGATAATGCCATTTAAATAACGAAAAATTTTCTATTTTAAGTAATCATGATACAATCGCATCATAATTAACCTCATTACTTTTAATCGAAGATACTATGAAAAAACGAATTGTTGGTATGATGTTTTCTGTAATGGCACTCACAAGTTGTGCTACTTATCAAGCCGAAACTAATTCCTATAGTGATCCGTTATCAGGTTTTAACAAAACCATGTTTGATGTTAACTACTATGCGCTTGATCCCTATGTTTTGCGTCCTGCCGCAGTAGCTTGGAAAGATTATGTTCCGTCTCCTGTTCGTACAGGTGTAGTTAACTTTTCATCTAACCTTTCTGAACCCGCTTCAATGGTGAACAACTTATTACAAGGTGACGTTCATAAAGCTGGAACACATTTAGCACGATTCTTTTTAAATACCGTTTTCGGTTTTGCTGGTTTGATGGATGTTGCTAGCATGTCTGATCCACAATTACAAAAAGGCGGCAAACGAACTTTTGGTGATGTTCTTGGTCATTACGATGTACCTTATGGTCCTTATGTTGTACTGCCATTTTATGGTTCAGCAACATTGAGAGAAGAAGGTGGTGGTATTGTT
Source organism: Gilliamella sp. (assembly GCF_024104075.1). Classification (NCBI taxonomy): domain Bacteria; kingdom Pseudomonadati; phylum Pseudomonadota; class Gammaproteobacteria; order Orbales; family Orbaceae; genus Gilliamella; species Gilliamella sp. Next base: position 51,042 of record NZ_JAGGHR010000015.1, read on the forward strand.
GACACCCTTTATCCTCCACTTGTTTGGATAGATTGGCAATGGATGTTGGCACGTGGTGTAATTGATGGCGTTGAAGCACGTGCAATGGCAATCGAGTATGAAGATCTGATTAAAAATAGCGATGATCCTTATAACTTTATGCGTAATGCTTACTTCCAGCGTAATGACTTTATCGCATCGGGTGGTAAAGTAGATGAAAATAAACAAAAACAACGTGAAGAATCGATTAATGATGTTATTAATGATATCGATTCGCAATAACTTTTGTTAAATTATGTACTTTTATTAAATCATGTTAAAAACCGCCGTTATTTGGCGGTTTTTTTATGTTCTTTTATTTATGATGATACTAATTTAGTCATTTTTTATTTACATATTTATTTTGATATTGATTTCATTTCTGGTAAATATTGCCAAAATCGGCTTGGCATTTGCTGGCGTTGTAATTTAGGATTGATTCGTTCTTTTATAGTTAATGCATTACAATAGCGTAACCACATATTCTGAAATAGTACTTCGTCCTTAGATAGATAATTTTGATTCACCTGACTATTAATAATCAGATCATCTTTATCAACGAGCGAGATCGGTTCAATACTGTGTAAATTATAGATATAACCATATTTGCGCTTTTCATCATATATAACCCACTTTTGATCGGCAAAACGATCTTTAAAAAATTTAAGAACCAAAGGCAATACGTTATAAATAGGAGCAATATTCGAAAAATAGATCTTATCTTCCCTTTCATTAAGCACCGTCGTATCTTTAATAGGATTGTCAATTGCACTAAAACGTACAAATTGCATTATACGATGTCGCTCCCGACTAACTTTTTTGGCAATATCATGTACAAATAACACATCTTTATCGGCAAAATCCGTTTCGATTGATTTAGATGATTTAAATACCTTGCAAATATAACGAAAAACAATTAAATCACTTTCAGGCAATTCTGATAACCAAACATACATTAAATGACGAAGCGCCGCTTTACTAATCTTATTAATTAACGCCAAACGTACACGCTCATATTTAAGATCACAAAATTCAACATTATGCCTATTAGACACTAATAGCGGTTCAACCTGCCCAATAGCCAACAGGCATTCAGGCATCTTTTTGAGTTTAAAAGCATCAAATACCGCACATAGCAATCCTTCAAAGCTTTTATCATAATAAAACGCCAACATGTCTACCACTCCATGACTAATTGCTGTGAAATATTATCTTGTTTATCTTCTAACAAAGGCGGATCTTGCAACGATAGTCGGATATATTCGGCCGAAGAATCAAGCAATTTAAATTTTCTCATTTCATGACAAACAACAAAAAATTTTGCTCGCTTTAAAACAACACCAATACGTTTAAGCGCATCAAAAGTAAGCTTACGATGACGTCTTGCCATCACAATTAACTTGGCCGATTTAACACCAATGCCTGGTACTCGCAAAATTTTTTGATAGCTATCACGGTTAACATCAACGGGAAAAAACTGCGGATTACGGATAGCCCAAGCCAGTTTAGGATCAACGCTTAAATCAAGATCAGGATATTGATCGTTAACAATTTCATCAACATTAAAATCATAAAAACGCAATAACCAATCGGCTTGATATAAACGATTTTCTCGTACTCTTGGTACGTCTTGTACAACAGGCAACCGCTTATCGTAACCATTAACAGGAATAAATCCCGAGTAATAAACTCGTTTCATACTTGGGCGTTTGTAAAGCTTGGCGGTTAATTGCAAAATCTGTTTATCTGATTCATCGGTTGCGCCAATAATAACTTGAGTACTTTGCCCAGCAGGTACAAATTTGGGTGTAGTGCGAAATTTTTTACGATCTTCGATATTTTCTAACACATTTTGATGTATTTGACGCATAGGCTGATAGATACTTTGATGATCTTTATCAGGTGCTAATAATTTAAGATTTTCTTCAGTTGGAATTTCTAAATTAACACTCATTCTATCAACCAATAAACCTGCTTGATTAATTAACTCATTACTAGCACCAGGAATCGCTTTCATATGAATATAGCCATTAAAACCATATTCATTTCGCAAAATCTTTACCACTTTAATCATTCTTTCCATAGTATGATCTGGGCTTCTTACAATGCCTGAACTAATAAATAAACCTTCAATATAATTACGGCGATAAAATTCAATGGTCACATCAGCCAACTCACGTGGTGTAAAACCCGCTCTTGGAATATCATTACTTTGACGATTAATACAATAAGCACAATCAAACATACAATAATTAGTGAGCATAATTTTAAGTAACGAAACGCATCGCCCATCGGCAGTAAATGTATGACAAATACCAGACTTATGTGCACTACCAATGCCTTTACCTTTATTACCTCTTGAAGTGCCACTTGATGAGCAAGAAATATCATACTTTGCCGATTCAGCTAATATCTCAAGTTTAGTTATCATTTTTTCGTTCATATTGTGCCATTAAAATAACTGTTTATTTATACAGTATACAGTAATTATATTAAGCTTAGCAAGTAAATATTGTCGACAAAATCACTGTTACCTACGCTACTTAGGCAATTCTATTGATTTGATTACTTTTATATAAATAATTAAGACAATATCAAAAGATATAAATAAAAACATGGCAAGGTATTGTTCAGCTTACAACTGTACGCTATAATCAACAAACTTTTTTATATGAAGCCAGATAACTTAGGAGCTAAATAGTAAATGAAACGAGTTGTAATTACAGGGTTAGGAATTCTTTCAAGTATTGGGAATAATACTAAAGAAGTCTTAGAATCACTAAAAGTAGGTCGTAGTGGTATTACCTTTTCTCAAGAAATGAAAGATAGCGGGATGCGTAGCCATGTATGCGGAAATGTAAAACTTGACACTACTGGACTCATTGATCGCAAAGTTGTTCGTTTTATGAATGATGCTTCTATTTACGGTTATCTTGCTTTACAACAGGCTATTGAAGACGCAAAATTAACCCCTGAACAAGTCTCTAACCCTCGTACTGGCTTAATTGCTGGTTATGGTGGCTCAACTAAAACACAATACAATGTAGTAGCCGGAATGAAAGAAAAGGGATTACGAGGTGTAGGTCCTTATGCTGTAACCAAATCAATGTCATCGGCGATTTCGGCTTGCTTAGCAACTCCATTTAAAATTAAAGGAATTAGCTACTCAATGACATCTGCTTGTGCGACATCAGTTCACTGTATTGGTCATGCTGCTGAACTTATTCAACTTGGCAAACAAGACATCGTCTTTGCGGGTGGTGGTGAAGAACTTTGCTGGGAAATGTCTTGCGAATTTGATGCCATGGGCGCTTTATCAACCAAATATAACGACAACCCAGAAAAAGCATCACGTGCTTATGATAAAAACCGTGATGGTTTTGTTATTGCTGGCGGTGCAGGTATGGTTGTAGTTGAAGAATTAGAACATGCGCTTGCTCGTGGTGCTCATATTTATGGCGAACTGGTTGGATATGGCGCAACGTCGGACGGTCATGACATGGTTGCCCCATCAGGTGAAGGCGCAATGCGCTGTATGCAACTTGCTATTCAAGATTTAGATGTACCAGTTGATTACATCAACACCCACGGCACATCAACCCCAGTTGGTGATGTCAAAGAATTATGGGCAATCAAACAAGTATTTGGCGATAACATCCCTGCTATTTCATCAACCAAATCAATGACTGGTCATTCATTAAGTGCAACAGGTGCGCAAGAGCTTATCTATTCATTATTAATGTTAGAACATGGCTTTATTACACCAAGTATCAATATTGATGAACTTGATGAAGCAGCAATCGGCATGAACATTATTACTGAACCAACCGAGCGTGAACTAACAACAGTCATGTCAAATAGCTTTGGTTTTGGTGGTACTAATGCCTCAATTGTAATGAAAAAATATAAAGCTTGATAAGTAAATTTAATTAATATCAATCAAAAAAACCGTTCTAGATTGAACGGTTTTTTGTAAGGTTGATAATAAAAATTAAATATTTATAATACGTTACTTAAAAATAGCCGTGTTTATTCAGCAGCAATCTTAATCAACAACGGCAATAGCAATAAGCAAAGCTTCGGCTTTGATGCCATGATGAGGCAAACTTATCAAAATTATGGTGCTATAAACGTCTTTCTTACTTTAAAACTGTTCAGGTAGACCATTGATTTTATTGAATTTTTTATTTTTAAATAAAATCATATACTTATAGGTTAGTTGTTTATTACGTTGAATTTGGCTTTTTAAGAAAGGCGCTTTTGTTATTTGATAATAGCTATTTAATAACAACTTGTTAATAACAGCTAGTTAATAACAAAAGCGCAAACTTTAAAATTGTCTCGGTCTGGCGTTAT
>NZ_JAGGHR010000016.1:0-54438 GCF_024104075.1 Gilliamella sp.
TAGGATTATTTGATAAATTTAAGACATAGGTTTGCCAGTGCTTGTGCCTTGTGCCTTGTGCCTTGTGCCTAAAATAATAATGCATTATGGTTTACCTGTCAAGTAATTATTTGTTTTATTTAGATTTTTATAATTATTTGCTTATTTAATAAGCTTGTTTTCCTATAACGGCGAAAGTATAACCATTTATAAAATAGTTGGCTAGTTTTTTAGCGGACTTTTTTGTAAAGAAATGTAAAGATAAAAACGATTTGTCTTTATAGATAGGTGAATTTTCTAATTAAAATAAGGTGTTAGTTTTATAATTTTTTGTATTTTGCGGAATGATTAATATTGCTGATAACATCTAAAACACAAACACACCCAACAACCTAGTTTAGCGTACTAGCTTTACTTCGTTATCGGCATATTTTGATGCTGTGATAAAGCTGGCTGATTAACATTGTAGTGCTATAAGCGTGTTTCTTGCTCTAAAATCGTTCAGGTGGACTATTGATTTTATTGAAATTTTTATTTTTAAATAAACCTAGCGGTTATTGCAGGCTTAGAGGGGGCAGTGTAATGGTTTCGGATGTTGTCACTGATGTTAATTATTTCCACAAAAGGTCAAAACATTCGAAACCTAGCTAACCTAAATCAAAAATTAAAGCGTTTTTAACCAAGCTTTAACATCGCTACCTAAGCTTTTATGTCGCATTGCGTATTGTACAAATGTTTGTACATAGCCAAGTTTATTACCGCAGTCATGACTACGACCTTTTATGCAATAGGCATCAACACAATCTTCTTCCAGTAACATAGCAATTGCGTCGGTCAATTGAATTTCACCACCTGCACCTAATGGCGTTTTGGCAAGTAGAGGCCAGATTTTTTCAGATAGAACATAACGTCCAACAACGGATTCGTTTGATGGTGCTTCTTCAACTGATGGTTTTTCAACTACGCTGTACATTTGTGCAACATTACCCGCAGATAGCTCTTGACCACGACAATCAACAATACCGTAAGAAGAAACTAATTCTTTTGGCACGGGCTCTACCATGATTTGGCTATGTTTGGTTTCATGGTAATTTTTGATCATTGCAGCTAAATTATCGCTGGTAAGGTCACTTTCGTATTCATCGATAATCACATCAGGTAAAACAACAGCAAATGGTTCATCACCAACTAAAGGATAAGCACATAATACCGCATGACCAAGCCCTTTTGCCAAACCTTGGCGGACGCTAGTTATGGTAACATTTTTAGGTAAAATGCCTTGTACTTCTTGCAATAATTGACGTTTAACACGCGCCTCTAACATGGCTTCTAATTCAAAACTGGTATCGAAATGGTTTTCAATTGAGTTTTTTGATGAGTGCGTAACAAATATAATTTCAGTTATGCCTGCGGCAATACACTCTTTAACTACATATTGAATAAGTGGCTTGTCAACAACGGGGAGCATCTCTTTTGGAATAGCTTTAGTTGCTGGTAACATACGAGTACCCAAACCGGCAACAGGGATAACCGCTTTTGTTACTTTTCCATTTACTGAATTGTCTAAATTTGATGTCATTTTATTTCCTTAAAACAAATTAACTAATTATGTCGCTATGAGTAACTTCACTATGGCGACCATTAACAAATGTATTTTTGACTCGAACTGACTTTAACACATAAGCAATCCAAATACTGGTATAAATGATTGCTATCACAATATCTTTTATAAAAGAAAACTCAAATTTAACTTCAAATGGTAACACTATAAAAAGATACCAACATCTTTGAATTAGCTTAAAAACAATAAAACTGCAACTAAATATAATAAAAAAGTTAGGAAATTTATAACTTTTAGTAAAATATAAAAATATAATATAAGCGTTTAAAAGCAATAATAAACAATTTAGACCCATGTCACCTAAAATAAACAGACCCAAATGAATTGTGTGCATTTTCGAGTAGGGATCCAATAATTGTGTCCATACGTCGATAAAATCAATCGCATTTAGTCTAGAAAAAGTAACATATCCAATAAAAATAAAACAAAAAAATAATTCAATACCAACTAAAATTAGCCAACCGCCTAATCCTTTAAGTTCTTTTTCCTTGATCATTTTTGTACCTGTTTAATAATCGATAAATCGTTAGATTCAATTAGCAAAGGATTATCTCTGTCTTTAGCTAAAGAATCAATAGCGATATAAACGATTTGGCAATTTTGTAACACGGCTTGTCTTACTACGAATTTTGCTTTTCGATCACGTGCCTCTTTTTGTGCTTTGCTGATGTAAAGGTCATCATATCCATCCTCATATAAAGAGGCCCTTTCAAATAAATTTGGCGTTCGCCAAAATGTCTGTTTGGGATAATTGCGAATAAGAATTTGATCGGTTAATTTGCCTTTTATTCCTGCATAACTACTGGGCAAATGTTTGCCTTCTCGACTCTGGCTAATATAAACATGCTGATAGCTTGGTTTATTTGAAGGGAGTGGGTTTAATAAAAATTCAATACCTGATAGGTTTGAATATTGACAATTTTCCATAGTTAAAGGTGCAGTTCGAAAGTTTAACGAGCTGCACCCAACAAGTAAAAATAATGTAACTGTAAATAAAATACGTGACATTTAACCAAATATATTTAAGACATTAAAATATTTGTAGATAGTCTATAACCTTAGTTACATTTTATCACTCACTTTTTCGGCTGTATGTGAAATGGCTTTTCCACCTGATTCGACATCTTGACCAACACCTTTTACGGTGTTACATCCAACAACTAAAGTCGCCATTGCTATACCTAATATTAACATTAACATTTTATGGAACATAAAAATACACTCCTTTATTAACATGATTGTTTTAGTGCAGCAAATGCTTCTGCCACACGTTCGATATTATGGTGATTTAAACCCGCTACACACATTCTTCCGCTACCCACCAAATAAATAGCAAAATTATCTTTTAATTGTGTAACTTGCTCTTTACTAAAACCGGTATAACTAAACATGCCCTGCTGTTTTACTAAATAATCAAAATGACAATCAGGTGCCGCTTTTTTTAATAATTCAACCAGAGTTGATCGCATGGTTACGATGCGCGTTCTCATGGATTCGACTTCTTTTAACCATTGCGCTTTAAGTTCTGGATTATTTAAAACATAACTCACTAACTGCACGCCATATGCCGCTGGGGTTGAATAATTTTGGCGAACCGTTGCTTGTAATTGTCCTAACACACGGTTAGCGATCTGGCTGTTATCACATAAAACAGATAATCCTCCCACTCGTTCACCATAAAGTGAAAATGTTTTCGAAAATGAGTTACTAACAAATCCACACAATCCTACATCTGCCATTTTTCGAATCGCATAAACGTCTTGTTCAATACCATTGCCAAAGCCTTGATAAGCAATATCCATAAATGGAATGAGATCTCGTGCTTGTAAAACTGCTATTACTTTATCCCACTGTGCTTGCGTTAGATCAGCGCCAGTTGGGTTATGGCAACAAGGGTGTAGTAAGACTATGCTTTTAGCTGGTAGTTGATTTAATGTTTCAAGCATTGCTTCAAATTTTACGCCACATGTTTGTTCATCAAAGTAAGGATATTGGTTTACTTTAAAACCTGCACCATTAAAAATGGCGATGTGATTTTCCCAAGTTGGATCGCTGACCCATACTTGTGAATTTGGGAAATAGCGAAATAAAAAATCAGCACCTATTTTAAGAGCACCCGATCCGCCTAAGGTTTGTATCGTTGCGATACGTTTATCTTTAGAGGCCGAATGATCTTCACCAAATAATAAAGATTGGATCGCTTGGCAATAAGCTGGTAGGCCACTCATGGGTAAATACAATTGAGCATCTTGGTTGTGATGATAGATATAATCACGCGCCGTTTTAATACATTGTAATTGAGGCACTATGCTATTTTCATCATAATAATAACCAATACTTAAATTTATTTTGTTGTCTCGACTATCATTAATAAATTCAGTTACTAGTGATAAGATGGGGTCCCCTGGGTACGGCTCTACTTTTTCAAACATTTTTACAATCCAATTGGTACAAATAATAATAATAAATAATTGTAGATTATTGCACCAACTCTATTGGCGATCAATCATTAAATAATAGTTTAATAGCAAATAATTAAGTTGATTTTTGGTTGGAAAATTGCCGTTTTTTAATAAGATGAATAAAGAACAAAATAACCCAAAAAGTCATGTTTTTATATTAATTTTATACTGAAACACATAGTTACCTGAAACTTTTTGACAAAAATTAGCACCTATTGGTGCTAATCTGATAAGCAAATTTATTTAGCGGCAATAACTTCGATTTCGACTTTGGCATCTTTGGGAATTCGAGCTACTTGTACGCAAGAACGTGCAGGGAAAGATGCATTATTTTCAATAAAAAAGGCTTCGTATACTGCATTTACCGTAGCAAAGTCATTGATATCAGCTAAGAAAATAGTCGTTTTAACGATATTACTTACTTGATAGCCAGCCGCAGTGATGATCGCTTTAACATTCGCTAAACTCTGTTTGGCTTGCTCTTTAACACAAGTTGGCATTTCACCAGTTGTTGGATCTAATGGAATTTGTCCTGAGGCAAATAACATATTACCTAAATCTACTGCTTGAACATAAGGCCCAATAGCTGCTGGCGCTTTATCAGTACTAATTACTTTTGCCATGTCCGATTTTCTCCTTTTTAATTTATTCTGCTTTGTGATTATTAAGAATCGTCTTTTTCTCTTTCCTCATTTCAACAGGAACACAATTTTGTGTCAAGTCAGTGCAAAATTATGATCGTGGGACTTATTGAAATTTTCTGATATGATAATGGCAATTTTTCATTTATTACGAGAGTTAATATGTTCGAGAATTTAACCGACCGTTTATCACAGACATTCCGCAATATTAGTGGTCGAGGACGATTATCTGAAGATAATATCAAAGATGCATTGCGCGATGTTCGTATGGCACTACTTGAGGCCGATGTTGCACTACCCGTAGTTCGTGAATTTATTAATCAAGTTAAAGAAAAGGCTGTTGGATTAGATGTCAATAAGAGCTTAACCCCAGGTCAAGAATTTATCAAAATAGTTCAGGCAGAATTAACAACTGCTATGGGTGAGGTTAATAGTTCGCTCAATTTGGCAACTCAACCACCTGCAGTGATTTTAATGGCAGGTTTGCAAGGGGCAGGTAAAACAACGAGCGTTGCTAAGCTAGCTAAATTTTTAAAAGAAAAACATAAAAAGAAAGTGTTGGTTGTTTCTGCCGATGTTTATCGCCCTGCTGCGATTAAACAGCTAGAAACATTAGCTAAAGCTATTGATGTTGAAGTTTTTCCATCTGATATTGCTGAAAAGCCAGTCAATATTGTTAATAAAGCTATTTCGCATGCTAAATTGCAATTTTTTGATGTGTTAATTGTTGATACTGCAGGCCGTTTGCATGTTGATAGCGATATGATGGATGAAATCAAAGCGCTCCATCATGCTGTCAATCCAATTGAAACGCTATTTGTGGTCGATGCTATGACAGGGCAAGATGCCGCTAATACCGCTAAAGCGTTTAATGATGCATTACCGCTTACTGGTGTAATTTTAACAAAAGTTGACGGGGATGCTCGTGGTGGTGCAGCGTTATCAATTCGCCACATTACCGGTAAGCCAATTAAATTTTTAGGAATGGGTGAAAAGACAGACGCTTTAGAGCCATTTTATCCTGATCGCATTGCTTCACGTATTTTAGGGATGGGCGATGTGCTATCTTTAATTGAAGAATTACAAAGCAACGTCGATCGCGAAAAAGCAGAAAAAATTGCCAAGAAGCTAAAAAAAGGTGACAAATTTGATTTTAATGATTTCCAAGATCAGTTAAAACAGATGCGTAATATGGGCGGAATGGGGGCTTTGTTAGCTAAATTACCCGGTGTTGGTCAACTTCCTGATCATATTAAAGCACAGATGGATGATAAAATTACCATCAAAATGGAGGCAATCATTGGTTCAATGACATTAAAAGAGCGTGCTAATCCTGAAATCATTAAAGGTTCTCGTAAACGCCGTATTGCCAACGGTTCGGGAACTCAGGTTCAAGATGTCAACAAGCTGTTAAAACAGTTTGAAGATATGCAAAAGATGATGAAAAAAATGAAAGGTGGCGGCATGATGAAGATGATGCGCCAAATGAAAGGATTAATGGGCGGTGGTATGGGATTACCTCCTCGTTAAGTCATTAATACTAAATTTTCAATTAAATGAGTTATATCTGAGTACTTAGTAACTGTTAACTATAGCTTGCCGTACAACCACTATCACACTTATAAATAGTGCAATAGTGGTTTTAATTATTTAATTGTTTGGTTTACTCGATTTTATTTTTACTGGACGACTCATAGTTAGCACTGTACCTATTGATGAGGTAATAATAAAAATAATGGCTAAGCACTGGTAGTGGGTTAGTTGTTCATGCAAAACAATGAGCCCAGAAAGCGCGGCAAAAACAGGCGATAAGCTCATTAATGTACTAAATGTTTGTGCCGGTAATTTTGGTAGTGCAATCATGTCTAATCCATAAGGGATTGCTGATGCTAATAATGAGACCAGAAAAACCATTGGGAGCAATTCCAACGAAAACATGGTACTGCCACTTTGCCAAATTCCAATAGGAAATAAAAAGCACGAAGCAATGACTGATCCAATCGCTACGCTGGCTGAGCCATAAATAGTGCTGGCTTTGCGTCCAAATAAGATGTAACACGCCCAACCACTTCCAGCTAATAGCGCAAATAAAATACCCTTGGGATCTAAATTGCTTGAAGCTTGTTCAATGGGTAAAAGCATGGCCAAGCCAATAATAGCAACACCTAACCAAATAAAATCAAGTACTTTACGCGAGGAGCACATCGCCACCATAATTGGCCCTGTGAGTTCAATGGCAACTGCAATACCTAGCGGAATTCTTGCGATTGCATTGTAAAACGCTAAATTCATACAACCAATTGAAATACCGTATAAAAAAATGTATTTTAATGCTTGTTTTGTCAGTGTTTTACGCCACGGCTTGAATATTAAAATTAACATAATTGCTGAAAAAAATAATCGCCAAGCTGTCATCCCTTCAGGCCCTAATACAGGAAACAGATATTTGGCTATTGAGGCACTGCCTTGCACTGAAATCATCGAGATAAAAATTAACAAAACAGGCCAAAACCTTTTAAGCATAAATAATTACCTTAAATTAAAGTTATTGTATATGAAACTAATGACAAAAAGTTTCAGGAAACTATGTGTTTGAGTATAAAAAGCATATATTTAATTGATTTATTGGCTAGTTAGTTTTCTCTTTTTACTGACAATAAGGCAAGATCTTGTAACGCTTGTTTATAAGGCGAATCAGGTAAAATTGCGATAACGTCAAACGCTTTTTGCGCTTCTTTTTGAGCAGTTTGTAACGTAAAATCTAGCGAACCACATTCGTCCATGATGTTTAAAATACGATCTAATAATTGTCGACCATTACCTTGCTCTATTGCTTGGCGTATTAATGCCGCATCTTGGGCGTTTTTTGTGTGGTGCATAGCATGTAAAAGCGGTAGAGTGGGCTTGCCTTCGTTAAGATCGTCCCCTAAATTTTTACCTAATTTTTGGTTGCTATCAGCACTATAATCGAGTAGATCATCAATGATTTGAAAGGCTGTGCCTAAATATTTTCCATATTCTTGTAGGGCGAGTTCTTGCTCCTCACTAGCTCCAGCTAGGACAGCAGCAGAATGCGATGTTGCTTCAAATAGACGTGCCGTTTTTCGATAAATTACATCTAAATATTGTTCTTTTGTGATATCTGGATCGTTACAATTAATCAACTGTTGTACTTCACCTTCAGCTATTACATTGGTTGCAGCCGACATGATCGTCAATACTTTAAACGATTCTGTTCGTACCATCATTTGAAAAGAGCGTGTGTAAATATAATCGCCAACTAATACGCTCGCGGCATTGCCAAAAAGTGCATTAGCGGTTGATTTGCCTCGGCGTAAATCGGATTCGTCAACAACATCATCATGCAATAAGGTGGCGGTATGAATAAATTCAATAAAAGCAGCAGTGATAATATGTTTATCGCCTTGGTAGTTGAGTGCTTTGGCTATTAATAATGCGATAACAGGGCGTATACGTTTGCCACCACTACTAATGATGTAATTGCCTAATTGATTAATTAAAGCCACATCAGAAGTTAGTTCTGCCTGTATTGCCTCATTTACTTTGACTAAATCATTTTTAACAAGATCGAGTATTTGATTCATTGATGGAGTATTCATCAGCCTAACCACTACAAATAATAGATATTTATTTTCTATTATCTGATAAATATCTTTATGCAACAAGGTATCATCCATCTTATTTTAAAATAATACTACAAATGATAAGCATTTTCATTTAGAATAACTGTCATTAAGTTAAATATGATTATTATTATGAAGATTAACTTTGATATAGATCTCGATGATACTAAGGCCCCTTTGAGTCCAATTAAAAAAAAACCTAAAAATACCTATGTATGTACATCAGTTTCTGTATTGTCGCATCTTATCTTATTTGCTTTGCTCTTTAGTTCTGCCTTGTTTGCTAAAAATGTTGCTGTTGATGAAGGCGATAATGCGATTAAAGCTATTATGGTCGATCTATCGCAATTTGCCGCCCCTGAACAATCATTAGTTGAAAATACCCCTGAAATTCAAGGTGCGGAAAATAGTGGACTGATCGATAACAAACAAATTGAAGAAAAACCAGTTGATCCTGTTGTTGAACCTGAAGTAGTTAAGGAAGAAAATCCTGAATCTATTCTCGAAAAAATATCTGATAAATCAACAGTTGAGCCCCAAAAGGAAGTTGTAGTAAAAAAAGAGAAAAAGCCGAAAAAAAAGCGCAGGCCAGTCCAAAAAGCTTCTCATAAACAAGTTAGGCAAGAAGTGGTTAGTGATAATTTGGCAAATACCTCTGTTGCACCCAAACTTTCAGATAATCGCCAATATTCAGGTAATCCTTCTCCAATTAGACGGAATCAACCTGAGTATCCACGCCGAGCGCTTGATATGCGCTTAGAAGGCTACGTGGTAGCAATGTTTGATATTAACAGCGATGGGCGAGTTGAAAATATTCGCATTGTTGAAGCAAATCCTAATAATATATTTAATCGTTCGGTAATAAATGCCATGAAAACTTGGAAATACAAACCAATTCCAGCAAAAGACCTAAAAATTAGAATTATTTTTAATCGTGATAAATCAATTAAGTTGGATTAATAATTAGGTAGATAAAAACAAAAAACCGTAATTTTTATTTTAAAAATTACGGTAACGACACAATTAATGAGTAAATTTATTTTCCATTAATTTTTCAATTTCAGCTGGGTCTTTTGGAACATCACCTGTCAGAACTTCATTTCCTGTGTCAGTAATTAAAATGTTATCTTCGATCCGAATACCGATACCTTTATATTGTGCTGGTACATCTGATTCTTGATTAATATAAAGCCCTGGTTCAACGGTCAATACCATTCCTGGCTCTAAAATTCGATCTCGTCCACTACCAACATCATGTACATCAATACCTAACCAATGGCCTAAACCGTGCATGTAATATTGTGTATAAGCTTTATTAGCAATTAAGCTATCAACATCACCTTGCATAATCCCGAGTTTTACTAAACCTTCTACCATCGTTCTTACAACTTGATTATTGACTTCCATAATTGAAGTACCCGGTTTAAACAATTTAATGGCTTGATATTGTGATGCTAAAACGATGTTATAAATTTCAAGTTGAGCTTGGTTAAATTTGCCATTGATAGGAAAAGTGCGAGTTATATCGCCTGCATAGTACTGATATTCACAACCCGCATCAATTAAAACTAAATCGCCATTTTTTAACTGCTGACTATTATTTTCATAATGTAGTATACATCCATTATTACCACTACCAACAATGGTGTTATAAGATGGTGCTCGTGCGCCATGCCACGCAAATTCATGCAAGATTTCAGCTTCTAGTTGATACTCATACATATTCGGTTTACATTTTTGCATTGCTCGAACGTGAGATTGAGCGCTGATTTTGCAAGCCTTGCGCAATATTTTTATTTCAAAATCTGATTTAAACATGCGCATTTGATGAACTATCGGTCGCCAATCGATCGTGCTGTTTGGTGCATAAAGATTTAATCTACTCCCTTGTCGCAGAGTATTCATTGTGCGATCTACGATTCTATCGGCATATTGATACTGTTGGTCAGCATGGTAAACCGCCGTTTTGCCATTTAATAAATCAGGTAATACTATTTCAATCTCATCAAATATATAAGCTTCATCAACAAAAACCGTCTTTAATGCGGCATCTTGACCTAAACGGTAACCTGTCCAAGTCTCTGCTAGCGTATCTTTTGGGCGATTAAATAATATGTATTTAGTTGTATTATCTTTTTGTTTAACTACTGCAAATACCGCTTCTGGTTCAGAAAAAAGTGTAAAATACCAAAAGTCGCTATTTTGTCGATATGGGTAGTGGGTGTCATTACTCCTCGTCATTTCTGGAGCAGCAAAAAAAAGTGCAACACTATTTGGTATCATTTGAGCTAGTAATTTTTCTCGACGTGCAAAAAGTTCTGTTTCGATATCAGTATTTATCATTGTGATGCCCCTGAAGATATAATGTTATTAATATTAATGGATTGTTGGGGGTGTGTCAGCCTCATTAAATTCGTTAAATTCATCAAAACATAGCATAGAAGTTATGCGAACATACTCTTTTATCTCTTCAAAAGCAAAACCAAGCTCTTGTTGATCTTCATTTTCATCATAGCCTAGTTTAATAATTTGACGTAGATCATAAATAGCTTCACCAACATCACCTTTGATGTGGTTAATTTTAGGTTGCACAAGTCCAATACCAAGTAAAAAATGATTTACCCAACCAACTAAATCATCCAGTTGTGTATATAAATCTTTGTCGCTAAGTAATAACTGAAAGCTGAAATCTTCTTCAAAAAATTGCTGTTTGATAAGCGCATAAAGTTGGCTAATTTTTTCATCTAATGATGTTGGCATTTTTTGACCATTGTTTAACATATCCTCAACTAATGGACGCCAGCTCTCGTCATTGTTACCTCCAGCTAATATGCCTGAAAGAAAACCATGTAACTCAGCAGCGGTAATGCCTATTTTATTTTGGATTAATTGGCGATTAAATTCGTCGTAATTAATAGTATCTGACATAAACTTCCCCTAATATTATTACATCAAGAAAAATGCACTCTGCACTTTCTTCAATTATTAGTATATAATTTGCATCTAATTATAAATCATAAACAG
Source organism: Gilliamella sp. (assembly GCF_024104075.1). Taxonomy (NCBI): domain Bacteria; kingdom Pseudomonadati; phylum Pseudomonadota; class Gammaproteobacteria; order Orbales; family Orbaceae; genus Gilliamella; species Gilliamella sp. Next base: position 11,372 of record NZ_JAGGHR010000016.1, read on the forward strand.
ATTGCTTTGCTTTATAAAGGAATTATTTTGAACTTTATAGGATTTATCATGAAATTTTCACTGCAATTATTATTTTTTGCAGGATTAACATTATCATTAACCTCCTGTAGTTCGTTTTTATCGAATAAAGGCGTAATTGTCCTTGATGTGCAAGATAAAATACATACCTATGTAACCAGTCAAGACTTACCTAAATCTTATAAATTGGGTAATAGTGAGCAGGAATTACAGCGATTCGAGGCTTTCTGTAGAGAGGAGATCCGCGTATCACAACTTGATGGTAGTGAAGAAATCGTTTTTGAGAATATTAAACATGGAATCCATGGACAGGTAGAATTTAAAAAATGTAGTGATAAAGTCACTCGTATCTACCGATACTGATAAAGTATGGCTATCTTAATATGATAGCTAATACGACGACTTAATATAAAAGATCGATGAAATCTTACTAGCCTTTCAGGCAGTTTTTATTTATATTGGTCGGTGAAACAAAATATTTTGGGAGTAAAATAATATGTATAAACAAGATGTAACTATTACTGCATCTAACGGTCTTCATACCCGCCCTGCTGCACAATTTGTTAAAGAAGCAAAGAACTTTAATGCAGAAATTACTGTCACATCTAATGGTAAAAGTGCGAGTGCTAAAAGTCTGTTTAAGTTACAAACATTAGGCTTATCACAAGGCACAACTATTACCATTTCTGCCGAAGGTGAAGACGAAAAAGAAGCAGTTGCTCATTTAGTAAAATTAATTCCTGAGTTGGAATAATAACTCCCGATTAGCTATGAACGGTTTTAAAATAGAATAAGGATTAAATGTTATGGTATCAGGTACACTTGTTTCCCCCGGTATCGCTTTTGCTAAAGCGCTATTATTAAAAGAAGAGCCTATTGTTATTAGTAATAGGCAAATTCTTGATAACAAGATTGAGGCTGAAATTGAGCGCTTCAAGGAAGCTCGCCAAAAATCAAGTAAACAGCTACATACGATTATGGAACGAGCAAAATCCACATTAGGCGAAGATAAAGCGGCCATTTTTGAAGGGCATATTATGCTTCTTGAAGATGAGGATCTTGAACAAGAAGTTATTTCTCGTATTCAAAGTAAACATTCAACCGCTGATGCCGCTGTTCAATCTGTATTTGAAACTCAAGCTAAAGAATTAGAAAATCTAGATGATGAATATCTAAAAGAACGTGCCGCAGATATTCGTGATATTGGTAAACGTTTACTCAAAAATATTTTAGGTATTGAAATTGTTGACTTGAGTGCTATTAGCCAACCATGTATTTTAGTTGCAACCGATTTAACACCTTCTGAAACAGCTCAGCTAAACTTGGATATGGTGCTAGGTTTTATTACTGACGCTGGTGGACGCACCTCGCATACTTCAATTATGGCTCGCTCTTTAGAGATACCAGCTATCGTCGGAACATCTAATGCAACTCAAGCAATCAAACATGGCGATTTTGTTATTTTAGATGCTATAAATAATGCTATTTATATCAATCCAGATCACACAACGCAAGAAAAATTAAAACAAGTTCAAGCTAAATATATTAGTGATAAAGAAGAACTAGCTAAATTGAAAGATCTACCTGCTGTAACCCTTGATGGTCATCAAGTAGAGATTTGTGGTAACATCGGTACAGTACGCGATATTGCAGGTGCTGAACGTAACGGTTATGAAGGTGTTGGTCTATACCGTACTGAATTCTTATTTATGGATCGCGAAGCTTATCCTGATGAAGAAGAACAGTTTAAAGCATATAAAGAAGTAGCTGAATCAACCAATGGTTTATCGGTAATTGTCCGTACCATGGATATTGGTGGCGATAAGGATATACCTTATATGCATTTACCAAAAGAAGAGAATCCATTCTTAGGTTGGCGAGCAATTCGAATCTGTTTAGATCGTAAAGAAGTACTTCATGCACAACTACGCGCAATTTTGCGTGCATCAGCATTTGGTAAATTGCGCATTATGTTCCCAATGATTATTTCTGTTGAAGAAATCCGAACATTAAAATCCGAAATCAATACTCTTAAAGAACAATTGACTGCTGAAGGAAAATCATTTGATAAAAATATTGAAATCGGTGTAATGATTGAAACTCCTGCAGCCGCTGTGATTGCACATCACTTAGCCAAGGAAGTAGACTTTTTTAGTATCGGTACCAATGACTTAACTCAATATACACTTGCCGTTGACCGTGGTAACGAATTAATTTCTCACCTTTATAATCCGTTTTCGCCTTCAGTGCTAACTCTGATTAAAAATGTTATCGATGCTTCTCATAAAGAAGGTAAATGGACAGGTATGTGTGGAGAGCTTGCTGGTGATGAAAGAGCCACAATCTTATTGCTTGGTATGGGACTTGATGAATTTAGTATGAGTGCAGTATCAATTCCTAAAATCAAAAAATTAATTCGTAATACTAACTATGAAGAAGCGAAAAAATTTGCTGATACTGTATTAGAAAAAGCAACTTCTAAAGAAATCATTGATTTAATTGAAAATTACACTGCTGAAAAGCAAATTTGTTAGGAGGCAATAATGGGTCTATTCGATAAAATTAAGCAATTCGTATCCGATGATAATAAAAACAGCATCGAGATTATTGCTCCCTTAAGTGGCGAAATTGTCAAAATCGAAGATGTACCAGATGTGGTTTTTGCTGAAAAAATCGTTGGTGATGGGGTAGCAATTAAACCTTCTGGTAATAAAATTGTCGCTCCATTAAGTGGAAAAATAGGCAAAATTTTCGAAACCAACCACGCTTTTGCTATAGAATCGGATGAGGGCATTGAGCTTTTTGTTCACTTTGGTATTGATACAGTAGAACTAAAAGGTGAAGGCTTCAAACGAGTTGCTGAAGAAGGTCAGCAGGTAAAAGTAGGTGATACCATTATTGAAATTGATTTACCTTTACTTGAAAGCAAAGCTAAATCCGTATTAACTCCGGTAGTTATTTCTAATATGGAAACCATAATAGAATTAAATAAATTATCTGGCGCTGTCGAAGCAGGTAAAACTCCAATAATGCGTGTGAAAAAATAATTTTTTCACTATTATAAAAAACCTTCAGTTTTAGCTGAAGGTTTTTTTTATATTATAACTTATCTTTTTTAATAATACTTAACGCCATTTTTTGTATTGGTTGATTAAGCTATTGGTTGAATCATCGTGAGAGCTAACTGGTTTATCATCTGCTAATTCAGGTAAAATACGTCCAGCAAGTTGTTTACCAAGTTCAACACCCCATTGATCAAAACTAAATATATTAAGAATAACTCCTTGAGTAAAGATTTTATGCTCATACATCGCAACTAAGGCACCAAGAGTATAAGGTGTAATTTTTTTCACTAATATTGAATTAGTTGGTTTATTACCTTCAAATACTTTAAATGGTACAACAGATTTCACTTCATCAAGATTTTTTCCTGCAGCTATGAACTCTTGCTCGACCTGTTCTCTTGTTTTACCAAAAGCTAAAGCTTCAGTTTGAGCAAAAAAGTTAGATAATAATTTTGGGTGATGATCTCCAACTGGATTATGGCTTATTGCTGGCGCAATAAAATCACAAGGGATGAGTTTAGTACCCTGGTGAATTAATTGATAAAATGCATGTTGACCATTGGTTCCTGGTTCGCCCCAAATAATTGGACCTGTTGTGTAAGGTGTTTTATTACCGTTGCGATCGACACTTTTACCATTTGACTCCATATTTCCTTGTTGGAAATAAGCCGCAAAACGGTGCATGTACTGATCATATGGTAAAATAGCTTCAGTTTCAGCACCACAAAAATTATTGTACCAAATACCAATTAATGCCAGTAACGTTGGAATATTTTTATCAATTGGTGCGTTTTGGAAGTGCTTATCCATCGCATGGCCACCAGCTAAAAATTGTTTGAAGTTATCAAAACCAATTGATAAAACAATCGATAAGCCAATTGCCGACCAAGATGAATAACGTCCACCAACCCAATCCCAAAATTCAAACATATTAGCTGTATCAATACCAAATTTTTCAACTTCTTTAGCATTAGTTGAAAGTGCAACAAAGTGCAAAGCAACTGCTTTATCATCTTTAGCAGCATCAAGTAACCATGCTCGTGCTGTTTGTGCATTTGTCATAGTTTCTTGAGTGGTAAAAGTTTTGGATGCAACCAAAAATAAAGTAGTTTCAGGATTTAAGCCTTTTAACGCTTCAACGATATGTGTGCCATCTACATTTGATACGAAATGCATGTTCAAGTGGTTTTTGTAAGGTCGTAGTGCTTCGGTAATCATTACTGGCCCTAGATCCGAACCACCAATACCAATATTGACCACATCAGTAATGGCTTTACCAGCGTATCCTTTCCATTCACCATTAATGATTTTTTTACTGAATGATTCCATCTTAGCTAAGACAGTATTAACATCATCCATCACATTCTTACCATCAACATAAATTGGTGTATTTGATACATTACGTAATGCAACATGTAATACAGCTCGATTTTCTGTACGATTAATCTTTTCACCACTATACATGGCTTTAGTAGCACCAATTAGATCGCATTCATCAGCTAGCTTATAAAGCAACTCTAGCGTCTCTTGTGTCACTCTATTTTTAGATAAATCAACCAAAAACTCTTCTTCAAAAGGAATAGTAAGCTTTTCAACACGTTTTGGTTCTTCTTTCAGAATTTGTGCAATGGTTTTATTGTGGTGTTTTTCGTAACTAGCTTGAAGGGATTTCCAAGATTGGGTTGTTGTTGGATCAATTGATTTTAACATAATTTATTCCTTAAATAATATTGCATTATAGCCATAATATAACTATGCCTAACATGATGCAAGATAAGGATCTCATCGATTAAAATAATTCGCTAGAAACCCATAAAGCGTTTTTTCTGAAATCATTTGTAACGTTTAATCGTATTAAATTAGAGGGATAATTACACAACATAACCTAATGTATATAAATATTATCAATATTTATACCAACTAAAGATGTTTATCATATCCATGAGTTTTTTTGATTAAAGATTCTCACTAAAATTTCGGGTATAATTCAGATAAATTTTTGATTATGGACATAACGCTTATGCCACATGCAACTAAACCTTTAAATATTATTTTTGCAGGTACACCCGATTTTGCTGCAACTCATTTAAAAGCTCTTATTAACTCACGCCATAATGTAATTGCTGTTTTTACGCAACCAGATCGCCCTGCAGGTCGTGGTAATAAATTAACAGCAAGCCCTGTTAAACAATTAGCTGTTGAGCATAATATTCCTGTTTATCAACCAGCAACGCTTAAATCCGAAGAAAATCAAAAAATCATTGCTGAATTAAATGCTGACATTATGGTTGTTGTTGCTTATGGACTTATTTTGCCACAAGCTGTACTTGGTATACCTAGATTAGGTTGCTTAAATGTGCATGGTTCGTTATTACCCCGTTGGCGAGGTGCTGCGCCAATTCAACGTGCATGTTGGGCAGGCGATGAAGAAACAGGCATTACCATTATGCAGATGGATGCAGGGCTTGATACGGGTGATATGCTTTATAAGCTTACCTGTCCTATTGAGCAATCCGATACTAGCGCATCACTGTATGAGAAACTCGCAAAACTCGGTCCCCAAGGCTTGCTTGATACATTAGAGTTAATCACTGAAGGAAAAATCCAACCTGAAAAACAAGATGAGGCGCAAGCAACCTATGCCGAAAAGCTGTCAAAACAGGAAGCTAAACTTGATTGGAATTTGCCTGCCGTGCAACTTGAACGTTGCGTTCGGGCTTTTAACCCATGGCCAGTGAGTTATTTTGAGGTTAATGGTGAGCCTGTAAAAGTATGGCAAGCCCATGTGGTAAAAATGGATTCAAAACAGACGGCTGGCACAATTTTGCAAGCCAATAAAAATGGCATTTGTATTGCAACCAGCAACGGCGCATTGAATATGATACTTTTGCAACCTGCTGGGAAAAAACCGATGTCTGCCCAAGATTTGTTAAACTCACGCAAGGCTTGGTTTACGGTCGGCGAAAAATTAAATACACGTTAATCGATTAATGTATAAAATTACAGGATGCTATATCCTGTAATCGTTATCGTTTTTTAGCCAATAAGGTTGCAAACCTTAATTTGATTCTGTTTCCATGTATATCCGTTTTATGCAATTGTCCAACATCTTCATTATATTTTAGTATTTCCCAATCTTGGTAATATTGGCGCAATTCGTTTTCTTTAAAAGTAAATGAAAACCCAACAGAGCAAGGGTAATCAGGCGTAGACATGGCGCTGACAATTAAATTATATCCCCCTGATTTGGTCATTTTTTGCATGTTATTAATAATAGCTGGAATTCTTTCGGGTTGTAAAAACATCATGACAACGGTCAAAAAAATAAAATCATATTCGCCCGGTAAATTTGCTTGATTGATATCGTAAACCATTGCATTAATGTGCTTAAGGTTATCATCATTAATGATTTTTTGTAAGTTTCCAATACTGAGCTCTGATTTATCAATCGCGGTAACATCAAAGCCTTGTAACTGCAAGTAAAGTGAATTACGACCTGAACCACAACCTAAATCCAATGCCTTTCCTGTTTGGATAATCTTTGTTGCGTTAATTACCTCGGAGTGGGTTTTGGTCATTTGGTATTTTTTTTGAGTATAATCCTCAGGCAAACAGTAAAATGCTAACTGGCACTGTAAGTCATCTGATATTTCGGCTATACGGTGCCATTGCTGTGGCAATATAAATGGCGGTTGCTGCTGAGTATCAAAACAATGCTTAGTAATCACTTCGCCTTGTTCGGTTAACATTTCAAAACCAATACTTCCTTTTAAAATTTCTAACTTCGCCCATGTACCAATTTGGGTATTATGCTTTTGACGCAACAACGCAGGTAATGTATCAGCATTCCAAATAGGCAATGTTTTGTAACAAACTAAATTATTCAAATTGGTACCTCCTATAAAAAAACAATAATTGACTATTATAGTAGGATATTAATATGGTAAACAATCATTTATTTTAGACAATAAAATAAAAACCTATCAACGAAAATAAATTTATAGTGGCGAAGTTGGCTTGATCAACATATAATCGTCATCATCCTAGACTATATAGTGAAAATTAGAGGAATAATTTATGGGATTTTTAACAGGTAAACGTATACTCGTTACGGGTGTTGCAAGTAATCGTTCAATTGCTTACGGTATTGCACAAGCAATGCATCGTGAAGGCGCTGAACTCGCTTTTACTTACCAAAATGATAAATTAAAAACACGCGTTGAAGAGTTTGCCGCTGATTTTGGTTCTAAAATCGTTTTACCTTGCGATGTTGCTCATGATGAAAGCATCTCTGAACTATTTTCTGAACTTGCAAAAACTTGGGATAAATTTGATGGTTTTGTTCATGCTATTGCTTTCGCACCAGGTGATCAATTAGATGGCGATTATGTTAATGCTGTTACCCGTGAAGGTTTTGCTATTGCTCACGATATTAGCTCTTATAGCTTCGTTGCTATGGCTAAGGCATGTCGTTCAATGCTAAATCCAAATTCAGCATTAGTGACACTTTCTTATCTTGGTGCTGAGCGTGCAATCCCTAACTATAATGTAATGGGACTAGCTAAAGCCTCACTAGAAGCAAATGTGCGTTATATGGCAAATGCTATGGGGCCTGAAGGTGTCCGTGTTAATGCAATTTCAGCAGGCCCTATTCGTACACTGGCGGCATCGGGTATTAAAGATTTCAAAAAAATGTTATCTCACTGTGAATCAGTAACACCAATCCGTCGCACTGTGACAACCGAAGATGTGGGTAATTCAGCAGCATTTTTATGTTCAGATTTAGCATCAGGTATTACAGGTGAAGTCATTCACGTTGACGGTGGATTTAGCATCGCTGCGATGAATGAATTAGAACTTAAATAAGCTGCTCTCAGTGTGTGTGAAAAAGGCGCTAAACCATAAATGTTTGCGCCTTTTTTATTTTATTTTTTGGTAAGTTTTGAACAAAAATATAAAATTTAGAATACTTATACTCTTTTTTCCGTTAAAATCTAATGTAATTTGCTCAATAAAAGTTTGTTGGAGAAAAAATGAAAATAGCAAAAAATACAGTGGTTAGTTTAGCATACCAAGTTCGCACTAAAGACGGTGTTTTAGTTGATGAAGCAACTACGACAGCGCCATTAGAATATTTACATGGTGCAGGTAACTTGCTACAAGATCTTGAGAACGCATTAGATGGTCACCAAGTTGGCGACAAATTTGACGTTGAGCTAATTAATGCTTACGGGGATTTTAATGATGCTCTTGTACAAAATGTTCCTCGTGACGTTTTTGTTGGTGTAGATGAACTTGAAGTCGGTATGCGATTTTTTGCTGATACCGAGCATGGTTCTTTACCCGTTGAAATCACCGCTATCGATGGCGATACCATCACTATTGATGGAAACCATATGTTAGCTGGACAAGATTTACAATTTAACGTTGAAGTATTGGCTATTCGTGAAGCTACTGAAGATGAAATTGCTCACGGGCATATTCATGGTGAGCATGGTCATGATCACGGACATGGCGGTTGTGGCTGTGGTGGTCATTCTCATGAAGACGAAGATGATGAAAACACAGGCTGCTGTGGCGGTGGCCATGGTGGCTGCGGTTGTCACTAATTCTTAATTAATTTAAATTAAATTTTAAAAGCGCTATATAGCGCTTTTTATTTACTTCTGTTTTGTGTTTTTGCTTAATAAGTTGTGAAACAACTCCCAATATTTTAAATTATCATTTTGCTTTGCTAATTTTTCCTTTAATAATCTTTATTTTACGATTATTGGGATCTGCAACTATGCCTTCACAACCAATAGCATTAATGCCGCGTGAAAAGCTTTTAAAATTTGGCGTTGAAGCACTCAGTGATACTGAATTACTTGCTCTTTTTTTACGCACTGGCACTCGAGATTTGCCTGTTTTGGAACTGTCACAAAAGCTATTAAATGAGTTTGGTTCTTTTTATAATTTAATTAATGCAAGCCATAGTGATTTTTGCAAGAAGAAAGGATTGGGAACGGCTAAATATACACAATTGAAAGCAGTTGTTGAACTTTCTTATAGATATTTAAAAGTTAAAATGACTACCGATAATTTTTTGACATCGTCATCTTTGACACATCACTATTTAGCTAGTCGATTGGCTAATAAAGATCGTGAAGTTTTTATGGTTATTTTTTTAGATAATCAAAATCGCGTCATAGCATCAGAAGATATGTTTGTCGGTACCTATAATTGTGTTGAAGTCCACCCAAGAGAAGTTGTTAGACGAGCATTACAACATAACGCAGCCGCATTGATTCTAGCTCATAATCATCCTTCAGGTGTGGCAAAACCTAGTCAGGCAGATCGCCATCTTACACAAAAAATAGAAGAAGTTTGTGAATTGGTTGATATTCGAGTCATAGATCATATTGTTATAGGTAAAGGTGAATATTTCTCTTTTGCAGAGCATGGATGGATTTCGTAGCTATTTTTACTTACAATGTAATTTAATCAACTAATCTATATATGAATTTATTTTATGAACCAGCAATTAGAATTACTTGAAACCAAAGTAGCTTTTCAAGAAATCACCATTGAAGAACTTAATCAAATGGTAACTAACCTTCAAGCTGATGTTAGCAAATTAAAAGAACAATTGACGTTATTGTCTCAAAAACTACAGGCAACACAACCTTCAAACATTGCTAATTTATCTGAAGAAACACCACCACCTCACTATTAATTGTATTTATGAGGTAAATAACTGTTGTTAACAATTATTTATTTAATAATTTTGTCTTGATCTCTTTTAGTTTTTAACTAATTTTAACTAAAGTTAGTAATTTGAGTTTTCAAATATAGTAAACATAAATAAAAAACCGGCATATAGCCGGTTTTAATACACAATGATTTATTATTATTCAGCTGATGCTGCTTCTTCTACTGCAGGACGATCAACTAATTCAATATAAGCCATTGGAGCATTATCTCCATCACGGAAACCACATTTTAAAATACGTACATAACCGCCAGGACGGGTAGCAAAACGTGGACCTAAATCTGAAAATAATTTTTTAACTGTATCTTTATCACGGATACGAGCAAAAGCCAGACGGCGATTAGCTACGCTATCGCTTTTGGCTAGCGTAATTAACGGTTCAACAACACGACGCAACTCTTTTGCTTTAGGCAATGTAGTTTTGATGATTTCATGTTCAACAAGTGAACTTGTCATGTTACGAAACATTGCTTGACGATGGCTGCTATTTCGGTTCAGTTGACGACCACTTTTACGATGGCGCATAACTTTATCCTTCTTATATAAATTTTATCTTAGTCTTCAACAATACTTGCTGGTGGCCAATTCTCAAGACGCATGCCTAAAGATAAACCACGAGATGCGAGCACGTCCTTAATTTCAGTAAGTGATTTCTTACCAAGATTAGGGGTTTTAAGTAACTCAACTTCGGTACGTTGTACTAAATCACCAATATAATGAACTGCTTCTGCCTTTAAGCAATTAGCAGACCGAACAGTTAATTCCAAATCATCTACTGGACGTAAAAGGATTGGATCAAATTCCGGTTTATCTTCTTTAACTTCTGGTTGACGTACATCTCGTAAATCAACGAAAGCTTCAAGTTGTTCAGCCAAAATAGTTGATGCACGACGAATAGATTCTTCTGGATCGATAGTACCATTAGTTTCCATATCGATAACAAGTTTATCTAAATCCGTACGTTGTTCCACACGAGCAGCATCAACAGAATATGCAATGCGCTCTACAGGGCTATAACATGCGTCAACTAACAGACGACCGATTGGTCGTTCTTCATCTTCTGACTTAACGCGAGCAGAAGCAGGGACATAACCACGTCCTCGTTGTACACGAATACGCATACTAATTGAAGCATTGGCATCAGTAAGATGACAAATCACTAAATCAGGATTAACAATTTCAACATCACCATCATGAGTGATATCAGATGCTGTTACTGCACCTATGCCCGATTTGTTTAAAGTCAGCATAACATCATCTTTCGTATGTACACGTACTGCTAATTTTTTTAAATTAAGCAGAATATCAAGTACATCTTCTTGAACGCCTTCTTTAGTACTGTACTCATGCAGAACACCGTCAATTTCAACTTCGGTTACTGCATATCCCGGCATAGATGATAATAAAATGCGGCGTAGTGCATTACCTAAAGTATGGCCAAAACCACGTTCTAGTGGCTCTAAAGTCACTTTAGCATGTGTTTGGCTGTATTGAACAACATCAACTAGGTGAGGTTTTAAAAACTCTGTTACAGAACCCTGCATTATGTCCTCTCTTAAGTGCTAAACTTTACTTAGAGTAAAGTTCGACGATCAAATGTTCGTTGATATCAGCAGATAAATCTGAACGTTCTGGTAAGCGTTTAAATACACCTTCCATTTTGCTAGCATCAACTTCTAACCATGTTGGTTTTTCACGTTGTTCAGCTAGCTCTAAAGCGGCTTTAATACGTGCTTGTTTTTTTGATTTTTCGCGAACACTAATCACATCTTCAGGTGAAACTTGATAAGATGCAATATTCACAACACGACCATTAACAAGAACAGCTTTATGACTAACTAATTGACGAGCTTCAGCACGAGTTGCACCAAATCCCATGCGATAAACAACGTTATCTAAGCGACGTTCTAAAAGACCAAGTAGGTTTTCACCGGTATTGCCTTTAATTCGAGCTGCGCTTTTGTAGTAATTACGGAATTGACGTTCTAAAATTCCATAAATACGTCTAACTTTTTGCTTTTCACGTAACTGAACACCATAATCTGATAAACGCGGTTTACGCGCACCATGTTGTCCAGGAGCTTGCTCTAATTTACATTTACTATCAATCGCTCGGACACCAGATTTAAGGAATAAATCTGTACCTTCACGACGACTTAATTTGAGTTTTGGTCCCAAATATCTTGCCATTTTATTTCTCCAATAATCCTAAACATTCAATGTTTAAAAAATTAAACACGACGTTTCTTTGGTGGACGACAACCGTTATGAGGAATCGGAGTAACATCAGTAATGTTAGTGATGCGATAACCCGCTGCATTTAATGCACGAATTGTTGACTCACGACCAGGACCAGGTCCTTTTACCATAACTTCCAGATTCTTAATTCCGTAATCTTTGACAGCTTCAGCACAACGTTCTGCGGCCACTTGAGCTGCAAAAGGAGTTGATTTACGAGAGCCACGGAAACCAGAACCACCAGCGGTTGCCCAACCTAACGCATTACCTTGACGATCGGTAATAGTTACGATTGTATTGTTGAATGATGCATGAATATGAGCTATACCATCAGAAACTTGCTTTTTTACACGTTTACGTGTACGAACAGGTGTCTTTGCCATTTAATTATACCTCAATTATTTCTTGATTGGCTTACGCGGTCCCTTACGGGTACGAGCGTTAGTCTTTGTGCGTTGACCGCGAACAGGAAGTCCACGACGGTGACGCATGCCACGATAACAACCAAGGTCTAATAAACGCTTGATACTCATAGTTACTTCTCGGCGTAAATCACCTTCAACAGTGAATTTAGCGACTTGTTCACGTAACTTTTCAATCTGATCTTCAGATAGTTCTCTGATCTTAACATGTTCAGGAATACCAGCTTCAGCACAAATTGTCTTAGCTCGAGTATTTCCAATACCATAAATTGCTTGTAAAGCAATTACAGCATGTTGTTGATCAGGAATGTTAATGCCTGCTATACGGGCCACTATGCACTCCTTTATTGTTAATGTTTAGCAAATTCACCATACTGAAAAGCCCGTTTTCAGGATACTCAAACAGTGAATTTACAAATAAATCTAGGCTGGCTATTCTAGCCAGCTTTACTATACTTTGGCAAGAAAAATATGCAAAAGCTCAACTTTCCAGTTAAATAAATTAACCTTGACGTTGTTTGTGTTTACCTTCAACGCAAATAACACGAACGATGCCATTACGTTTAATGATTTTACAATTTCTGCATAATTTCTTGACTGAAGCACGAACTTTCATTTTTTTCTCCGTAACTTCTGGCTAACTTATCGGCCATAGCCTTTAAGATTCGCTTTCTTTAACACTGACTCATAACGATTTGGCATCATTAAAGTCTGTACTTGTGCCATAAAATCCATGATTACAACAACAACAATTAATAACGATGTCCCACCAAATTGAACTGGAACCTTCATTGCGCTTGTCATAAACATTGGAACCAAACATACAAAAGTAATGTAGATTGCGCCAATTAGCGTTAAACGAGTCATTACCTTGTCAATATACTTAGATGTTTGTTCACCTGGACGGATACCTGGAATAAATGCACCAGATTTTTTTAGCTGATCTGCTGTTTCTCTTGGGTTAAAAACCAATGCTGTATAGAAGAAACAAAAGAAGATAATCGCCGCAGCAAAAAAGATTATGTATAACGGTTGATCATGATTGAAGTATTGACCGATAAGTACAATAAAATATCTCCATCCTTCACCATCTCCTTGGAACCAAGAAGCCATCATTGATGGTAACATAGCAATTGTCGAGGCAAATATCGCTGGAATAACTCCTGCCATATTAATCTTTAATGGTAAGTGTGTACTTTGTGCTGCGTAAACACGACGACCTTGTTGTCGTTGCGCATAGTTAACAACAATTCGTCGCTGACCACGTTCAACAAATACAACAAAATAAGTTACACCAACCACTAATGCAGCAACAACCAATAATAAAATCGGATGCAATGAACCAGAGCGAGCTTGTTCAAGTGTTTCATAAATAGCATGAGGAAGACTTGCCACAATACCAGCAAAGATAATGATAGAAATACCATTACCTACACCTCGTTCGGTGATTTGTTCGCCCAACCACATAAGAAACATAGTGCCAGTAACTAAGCTAACCGATGCGATAAAATAGAAAGAAAATCCTGGATTAATTACAACATGTTCATAACCAGGAATATTTGGTAAACCAGTTGAAATACCAATAGCCTGTACTATTGCTAAAGCAAGTGTGCCATAACGAGTGTACTGACTAATTTTTTTACGACCTGATTCACCTTCTTTCTTCAATTCTGCTAACTTAGGGCTAATTGCCGTTAATAACTGCACGATAATTGATGCGGAAATATAAGGCATTATCCCTAATGCAAAAATTGAAGCACGGCTTAAAGCACCACCAGAGAACATATTGAACATACCAACAATACCGTTTGACGATGCTATTGTTAATAAGTCCGATAACGCTTTTGTATCAATACCAGGAACCGGAATATAAGAACCAAGACGAAAAACAATAAGCGCTAAAAGCACAAACATCAAGCGTCTTTTAAGCTCACCACTACCGCCCCGTGTACTTTGAAAATCTAATCCTGGTTGCTTTGCCATCTTTCTAATTATTCCTCAATTTTTCCGCCAGCAGCTTCAATTGCAGCTTTAGCACCTTTAGTTACTCGAATACCGCGAATAGTTACTGGTTTGGTTACTTCTCCAGATAACATGATTTTTGCATATTCGATATGTGAATTAATCACATTTGCAACTTTTAAGCTATTTAGGTCAACAATATCGCCTTCGACTTTCATCAAATCTGAAAGACGAACTTGAGCTGTAACTTGAGCTTTACGTGAGGTAAAACCAAATTTTGGTAAACGACGATATAAAGGCATTTGACCACCTTCAAAGCCGCGACGAACGCCACCACCTGAACGAGATTTTTGACCTTTAATACCACGAGTACCAGTTTTACCTAATCCTGAACCGATTCCTCGACCCAGACGTTTTGGTGCATGCTTTGAACCTTCAGCAGGAGATAAAGTATTTAAACGCATTACTATTACTCCTCCACTTTAACCATGTAATAAACTTGGTTTACCATACCACGAATTGCAGGAGTATCCTCGCGCTCAACAGTATGACCAATACGACGTAATCCTAGACCTACTAATGTCGCTTTATGCTTAGGCAGACGACCTATAGAACTACGAGTTTGTGTAATTTTAATTGTTTTTGCCATGGTTAATTACCCCAAAATTTCTTCGACGGTTTTACCACGTTTAGCAGCAACCATTTCTGGTGATTTCATACTTTCTAAGCCATCAATAGTTGCACGAACCACATTAATTGGGTTAGTAGAACCATATGCTTTAGCTAGAACGTTACGAACTCCAGCAACTTCTAAAACTGCACGCATCGCACCACCGGCGATAATACCAGTACCTTCTGATGCTGGTTGCATATAAACACGAGAGCCTGTGTGAGCACCTTTAACAGGATGCTGTAAAGTATCGTTATTTAAAGCAACATTAATCATATTGCGACGTGCTTTTTCCATTGCTTTTTGGATTGCTGCTGGCACTTCACGTGCTTTACCATATCCAAAACCTACGCGGCCATTACCGTCACCAACAACTGTTAGTGCAGAAAAACTAAAAATACGACCACCTTTTACAGTTTTAGAAACTCGGTTAACTGCGATTAGTTTTTCCTGCAGTTCACCAGCTTGTTTTTCGATGTTTGACATCTTTAACTCCTACCTTAGAACTGTAGGCCAGCTTCGCGAGCAGCATCTGCTAGCGCCTGAACTCGACCATGATATTGGAAACCTGAACGATCAAATGAAACTTCTTTGATATCTTTTGCTAACGCACGTTCAGCAATTGCTTTACCAACTGCTGCTGCAGCGTCTTTGTTTCCTGTGTATTTTAAACTTTCACTGATAGCTTTTTCTAATGTAGAAGCGGCTGCCAGTACTTCTGATCCGTTTGGTGCGATAATCTGCGCATAAATATGACGCGGAGTGCGGTGAACTACCAAGCGAGTTGCAAGTAGTTCATGCATCTTGCGACGCGCTTTAGTTGCACGACGGATACGAGCTGATTTCTTATCCATAGTGTTACCTTACTTTTTCTTAGCTTCTTTAGTACGCACAACTTCATCTGCGTAACGAACACCTTTACCTTTATAAGGTTCAGGACGACGATAAGCACGGATATCAGCAGCTACTTGCCCGATTAACTGTTTATCAGTACTTTTTAATACGATTTCAGTTTGAGATGGACACTCAGCTGTTACACCTGCAGGTAATTGATGTTCAATTGGATGTGAATATCCAAGAGATAAACTAATTGTATTACCTTTCACTTGTGCACGATAACCGACACCAACTAGCTGAAGTTTTTTAGTAAAACCTTCAGTAACACCAATAACCATTGAATTAATCAAAGCACGCGCAGTTCCAGCTTGAGCCCAAGCATCTGCAAAACCAACACGAGGAGCAAATTTAATTTGTCCTTCTTCTTGATTAATCACAACAGCATTATTTATTGTGCGAGATAATTCGCCATTTTTACCTTTAATCGTAATTACCTGACCATTGAGTTTTACCTCTACGCCAGCAGGAACAACGACAGGTGCTTTTGCAACACGAGACATTCTTTTCTCCCTTACGCTACGTAGCAGATAATTTCACCACCAAGACCTGCTTGGCGTGCTGCACGATCAGTCATAACACCTTTAGAAGTAGAAACAACTGCGATACCTAATCCTGCCATAACTTTCGGCAATTCATCTTTACGTTTATAAATACGTAAACCTGGACGGCTAACACGTTTGATACTTTCTACAACAGCTTTACCTTGGAAATATTTTAAAGTAATTTCCAGTTCCGGCTTAGTGTCACCAACAACTTTAAAGTCCCCAATATAACCTTCTTCTTTTAGCACATTGGCAATTGCCACTTTTAGCTTAGAGGAAGGCATGGTGACTGCAACTTTATTCGCAGATTGACCATTACGAATACGGGTCAACATATCTGCTATAGGATCTTGCATGCTCATCTATAACACTCCCCTGATTACCAACTTGCCTTTTTAAGACCAGGAATCTCACCACGCATGGCTGACTCACGAACCTTAATACGGCTTAAACCAAACTTACGAAGGACGCCATGAGGACGACCAGTTTGACGACAACGACGACGTTGACGTGATGGACTAGAATCACGAGGAAGCGTTTGCAATTTAAGCACTGCATTCCAACGATCTTCATCTGATGCATTAAGATCAGAGATAATCGCTTTTAATTCTTGACGCTTTGCAAAATATTTTTCTGCTAGCTTTACGCGTTTCTTATCGCGTTCAATCATTGATTGTTTAGCCATTATGCCCTACCTTACTTACGAAATGGGAAGTTAAAGGCAGATAATAAAGCTCGGCCTTCTTCATCTGATTGTGCAGTAGTGGTGATAGTAATATCTAAACCACGAACACGATCAACTTTGTCATAATCGATTTCAGGGAAAACGATTTGCTCACGAACACCCATGCTATAGTTGCCACGACCATCAAAAGATTTTGCGCTTAAACCGCGAAAATCTCGAGTACGAGGAAGGGCAATATAAACTAGACGCTCAAAAAATTCCCACATACGTTCGCCACGTAAAGTGACTTTACAACCAATAGGATACCCTTGACGGATTTTAAAACCAGCAACTGATTTGCGTGCTTTAGTGACTAGTGGTTTTTGACCACTGATTGCAGCTAAATCTGCAACAGCATTATCTAATAATTTCTTATCAGTAATTGCTTCACCCACACCCATATTCAAGGTGATCTTTTCGATCCGAGGGACTTGCATGACAGATTTGTAGCCAAACTGTTCTTGCAGTTTATTTACTACCTGTGCTTTGTAGTAATCATGCAGTTTCGCCATCGTACACTCCAAATTACTTAATTGATTAATTCATTAGTAGACTTATAAAAACGGACTTTTTTACCGTCTTCAATACGAAAGCCTACGCGATCTGCTTTGCCTGTAGCTGGATTAAAAATTGCCACATTAGAAACATTGATAGCTGCTTCTTTTTCAACAATTCCACCTTCTTGATTTAATGCAGGTACTGGTTTTTGATGTTTTTTCACCAAATTGATACCTTCAACAATCACTTTGCCTGTAGACAAAACACTCTTAACTTTACCGCGTTTACCTTTATCTTTGCCAGTTAACACGATAACTTCATCTTCTCGACGGATTTTCGCTGCCATTACCCGCTCCTTACAGTACTTCTGGTGCTAATGAAATGATCTTCATAAACTTCTCAGAGCGAAGTTCACGAGTGACCGGTCCAAAAATACGCGTACCAATCGGTTGCTCACTGTTATTATTTAAAATAACACAAGCATTGCGATCGAAACGAATGACAGATCCATCAGGGCGACGAACACCTTTTCTAGTGCGCACAACAACAGCTTTAAGTACATCACCTTTTTTAACTTTACCACGCGGAATTGCTTCTTTAATGGTAACTTTGATGATATCGCCTACTGCTGCATAACGACGGTGCGATCCACCGAGAACCTTGATACACATTACGCTACGTGCGCCAGAGTTATCGGCAACATCTAGCCTAGTCTGTTCTTGGATCATTTTAATGCTCCGTATAAATTAATTATTGTCTAATCTACCTTCATCCACCTCAACTACCATGGATAAGAATAGACAACCAAAAACCCACTTACGTGAGGATGCATAGTATAACACCACTCAAATAAAATGGATAGCATAAAATAAACGGCCGTTCAGCCGTTTATTATATTATGTACAGTTTTCAATCAAAAAAAGATTAAATAACTGCTTTTTCAACGATTCGAACAAGAGTCCAAGATTTGGTTTTTGATAATGGACGACACTCTTTAATCTCTACAGTATCACCAATACCACACTCGTTGTTTTCATCATGTACATGCAATTTAGTCGTACGTTTAATGAACTTACCATATAACGGATGCTTCACTTTACGTTCAATAGCTACAGTAATAGATTTATCCATTTTGTCGCTAATAACACGACCTTGCTGAGTACGAATTTTTACTTCAGTAGTCATATTACGCACCCGCCTTTTCAGTTAATAATGTTTTAACACGTGCAATATTACGACGCACTTGTTTTAACATATGAGTCTGTGTTAACTGACCTCCAGCTAATTGCATACGTAAGTTAAATTGCTCACGTAATAAATTAAGAAGTTCAGTATTTAACTCTTCAACGCTTTTTTCGCGTAGCTCTTTTGCTTTCATTTACATCACCGTCTTAATCACAAAGGTGGTTTTAATTGGCAGTTTTGCAGCTGCCAACGCAAATGCTTCACGAGCAACTTCTTCCGGTACACCGTCCATTTCATAAAGGACTTTACCTGGTTGAATCTGAGCAACCCAGTATTCAACGTTACCCTTACCTTTACCCATACGCACTGCAAGTGGTTTTTCGGTAATTGGTTTATCAGGGAAAACTCGAATCCAGATTTTACCTTGACGCTTAACTGCACGAGTCATTGCACGACGTGCTGCTTCGATCTGGCGCGCAGTCAAACGACCACGACCTACAGCCTTAAGACCGAATGTACCGAAACTAACGTCAGTACTTACAGCAAGACCACGATTGCGGCCCTTGTGCACTTTACGGAATTTTGTACGCTTTGGTTGTAACATCAGCGACGCTCCTTATTGTTTTCGGCCTTTTCGCTGCTTTTTCGGTTGAGCAGCAGGTTGTTTTTCTGCTTGTTCAACGGCAGCCATACCACCAAGGATCTCACCTTTGAAGATCCACACTTTAACACCAATAATACCATAGGTAGTTAATGCTTCAGATAAACCATAGTCAATATCAGCTCGTAATGTATGTAAAGGTACACGACCTTCACGATACCATTCGCTACGAGCAATTTCAGCACCGCCTAAACGACCACTTACTTCGACTTTGATACCTTTAGCACCCGCCTTCATTGCATTTTGAACCGCACGTTTCATAGCACGACGGAACATAACACGGCGTTCTAACTGAGAAGTAATGCTATCAGCAACTAATTTAGCATCAAGTTCTGGTTTACGAACTTCAGCAATATTAATTTGTACTGCAACATCACGTTTTTCTCTTTTGTCTTTATATTTATTGACAATAGAAGCTACGGCATTACGTAATTTTTCAACGTCCTCGCCTTTTTTACCAATCACGATACCCGGACGAGCAGTGTGAATAGTAATACGAACGTTAGTTTCTGCTGAACGGTCGATCACAATCTTAGAGATTGACGCTTGAGATAATTCTTTATTTAAGAATTCACGCACTCTAAAATCACTTTCTAAATTATCAGCGAATGTCTTTGTACCCGAATACCATGTAGATGTCCAAGGCTTGACAATGCCTAATCGGATACCATTTGGATTTACTTTTTGACCCATTGCTATTCTCCAGCCTAGCGATCTGAAACGATCACGGTGATGTGACTCGTACGCTTCAAAATTCGATCTGCACGACCTTTCGCACGAGGCATAATACGCTTCATGGTTGGGCCTTCATCTACGAAAATCTTCGCAACTTTTAGATCATCAATATCAGCACCATCGTTATGCTCTGCGTTAGCAATAGCAGACTCTAATACTTTTTTAACAAGTACAGCCGCTTTTTTATTGGTGTACGTTAAAATATCTAGTGCCTGAGACACATTCTTACCGCGAACAAGATCTGCAACTAAGCGAACCTTTTGTGCAGAAGAACGAGCGTGGCGGTACTTTGCAATTGTTTCCATCTCTTTCTCCTACTTATTTCTTCTTAGCTTTCTTATCAGCCGCATGGCCGCGATAAGTACGAGTCGGCGCGAATTCACCCAATTTATGACCAACCATTTCGTCGGAAACATAAACTGGAACGTGCTGACGACCATTATGGACAGCGATGGTCAAACCGATCATGTTAGGAAAGATCGTTGAACGACGGGACCAAGTACGAATTGGTTTCTTGTCCCCGCTTTCCACCGCTTTCTCTACCTTCTTCAGCAAGTGTAGGTCAATAAAAGGACCCTTCTTGAGAGAACGTGGCATAGCTAATCCTCTATATTAATTATTTCTTATTGCGACGGCGAACAATATACTTATCAGTACGTTTGTTGCTACGCGTTTTCAATCCTTTGGCTTTTTGACCCCATGGAGACACAGGATGTTTACCAAAGTTACGACCTTCACCACCACCATGTGGGTGGTCTACCGGGTTCATTGCTGTACCACGAACAGTAGGACGAACACCACGCCAACGCGTTGCACCCGCTTTACCTAATACACGAAGCATATGCTCTGAATTACCAACTTCACCAATAGTGGCACGACAATCAGATAATACTTTACGCATTTCACCTGAACGTAGACGTAATGTTACATAAGCACCATCACGCGCAACGATTTGAACATAACTACCAGCAGAGCGAGCAATTTGTCCGCCTTTACCTGGTTTCATTTCAATATTATGCACAGTAGAACCGACTGGGATATTGCGCATTGGTAAACAGTTACCTGTTTTAATTGCTGCATCAACACCAGATTGGATCTGATCACCTGCTTTTAAGCCTTTAGGCGCTAAAATATAACGGCGTTCACCGTCTTTATATAAAACCAATGCAATATTTGCACTACGGTTTGGATCATATTCCAAACGTTCAACAACTGCTGGAATACCATCTTTATTACGCTTAAAGTCAACAATACGATAATGTTGTTTATGACCACCACCAATGTGACGGGTAGTGATACGACCATTATTATTGCGACCACCAGTTTTGCTTTTTGAATCAAGCAACGGTGCATAAGGTTTACCTTTATGCAACTCTGGGTTAACCACTTTAACAACGTGGCGACGACCCGGAGATGTAGGTTTACACTTAACAACTGCCATTGTTCTTACTCCTCCGAATTACTCAGCGACGCCAGCAAGGTCTAAATTTTGACCTTCTGCTAAAGTAACGTAAGCTTTTTTCCAGTCGCTACGGCGACCGATTTGTTGACCACGACGTTTAACTTTACCTTTAACAACAAGTGTATTAACGTCATCTACTTTAACTTCAAATAGTTGTTCAACTGCGGCTTTAATCTCTCTCTTAGTAGCATCTTTAGCAACTTTCAATACTAATGTATTTGTTTTTTCCATTGAAATAGATGCTTTTTCAGAAACATGTGGTGCTCGCAGGACTTTAAGCAGACGCTCTTCACGAATCATGCTAACATCTCCTCTACTTGTTTAACGGCATCAACTGTGATAACCACTTTGTCAAATGCAATCAAACTAACTGGATCAATACCTGCCACATCACGCACATCAACTTTATGTAAGTTACGTGCTGCTAAGAAAAGATTTTCATCAACTTCAGAAGCGATAATAAGAACATCATTAAGATTCATATCGTTTAATTTCTGAGTTAATAATTTAGTCTTAGGTGCTTCAACAGTAAATGTTTCAACCACAACTAAACGTTCTTGACGCACTAATTCAGAGAAAATACTCTTTAATGCACCACGATACATTTTACGGTTAACTTTTTGGCTATGATCTTGTGGTTTTGCTGCAAATGTTACACCACCACTGCGCCAGATTGGGCTCTTAATTGAACCTGAACGAGCACGACCGGTACCTTTTTGACGCCATGGTTTTTTACCTGAACCAGCGATTTCTGCACGAGTTTTTTGTGCGCGAGAACCTTGACGAGCAGCAGATGCATAAGCAACAACTACTTGATGAACTAACGCTTCATTAAACTCACGTCCGAAGGTAGTTTCGGAAACAGAAAGCGCTTTCGCGTCTTTTACTACTAATTCCATCTCTATCTCCTCGACGTTAAGCCTTGATTGCCGGTTTAACAATTACGTCACTATTGATTGCGCCAGGAACTGCACCTTTAATTAATAAAAGATTACGTTCAGCATCAACACGTACAATATCTAAGTTTTGAACAGTTACACGTTCATTACCTAGGTGACCTGCCATTTTACGACCTTTAAACACTTTACCCGGAGTTTGGTTTTGACCAATAGAACCATGACCACGGTGTGCCAAAGAGTTACCATGAGTAGCATCTTGAGTACGGAAATTCCAACGTTTAGTAACGCCAGCAAAACCTTTACCTTTAGATGTTCCAGTAACATCAACTTTCTTAACGTCAGCGAAGATATCAACGTTAATACTTTGACCTACAGAAAATTCGCCTTCTTCAAAACGGAATTCCCATAGACCACGACCAGCTTCAACGCCAGCCTTAGCGAAATGACCTGCTTCAGGTTTGTTTACGCGGCTTGCTTTTTTGCTGCCAGTAGTAACCTGAATAGCTTGATAACCATCATTCTCAAGTGTTTTAACTTGAGTAATGCGGTTGCTTTGAACTTCAACTACGGTGACAGGAATAGAAACACCATCTTCAGTGAAGATACGCGTCATTCCTACTTTACGACCGATTAAACCAATCATTATTTCGACCTCTCAATCATTCAGCTTAGGATTAACCTAAACTGATCTGCACATCAACACCGGCAGCAAGGTCTAGACGCATTAAAGCATCAACTGTTTTTTCAGTTGGCTCAACAATATCAACTAGACGCTTATGAGTGCGAATCTCGTACTGATCACGCGCATCTTTATTTACGTGTGGAGAAATCAATACAGTGAAACGCTCTTTGCGTGTCGGTAATGGAATAGGACCACGAACTTGCGCACCTGTGCGCTTCGCAGTTTCTACAATTTCAGCAGTTGATTGATCAATCAGACGATGATCAAACGCTTTTAACCGGATACGGATTCTTTGGTTCGACATGAGACCAGAGCTCCATTATTTAAAAGTTATAACAAAAGACTACTCCTCTTTCCCTGTTTCGATTGACAGGAGAGTGTAATCCGTTCTTTTTCGTAACCCCCAAATCGGGAGTATTGTTGATATAATTAGCTATTTTTTATATAACAATTATATCTTTTTCTCATTTGCTTACATAAAGGCAATAAACAAAGTGAGCCGATTATACTCTGTTAGTTAACTAACGGCAAGGAATAAATACAGATATTTGGGTTTAAAGATGGGAAGCTTTTTCTGGTTATTAATTTACAATTACCAAATTTCAATCAAATAACCAGATTTAATGTTATTTTTATATTAACCCATAATGGATAATCATTATGATAACTTCCTAATGATCTTCTTTGGCATGATTAAGGCTATATCTTGGGATTTCGACCTCTAAATCTTCATTCGTGACACGAGCTTGACAGCTTAAACGACTATGCAGTTCAACTCCCCATGCTTTATCTAACATATCATCTTCTTGCTCATCGCTTACTTCAAGCGAATCAAATCCCTTACGCACAATACAGTGGCATGTTGAACAAGCACATGACATTTCACAAGCATGCTCGATTTCAATATCATTGCGCAATGCCACTTCTAAAATGGATTCGCCTTCTTGGGCATCAACAGTTTTTCCATCTGGACAAAGCTCCGCATTCGGTAAAAAAGTAATTTTTGGCATAATAATCTCGTTAGTTAAATATCATCAACGTTATGGCCAGTTAACGCATGTCGAATTGACCTATCCATTCGCTTAGCTGCAAAATTTTGTGTTACTTTATCAACAATTTTAATTTGTTTTTCAATTGCATAACTGTCATTTGACTCACTTACAGCTTGTAATTGATGCTTAGCAATTAAAATATGGTTTAGTTCACTTTCATCTAATAAGTCAGCATCTTTATCTAAAGCACTTTGCAAGCTTTCAAGCACTCTAGCTGCCTCAACTTTTTGTTCAGCAAGTATTCGAATCTGTTTATCTTGCTGTGCGTAACTGATTGAATCTTGAATCATATCGGCAATTTCATTATCAGTCAGTCCATATGAAGGTTTTACTTGGATAGCAGCTTCAATACCCGTTGATTTTTCCATTGCTGTTACACTTAATAAACCATCAGCATCAACTTGGAAAGTCACCCTAATGTGCGCACCACCAGCAGGCATTGCTGGAATACCTTGCAGAGTAAAACGAGCCAAAGATCGACAATCAGCAACACTTTCACGTTCTCCTTGTAAAACATGAACCATCATCGCGGTTTGACCATCTTTAAAAGTTGTAAACTCTTGAGCTCTTGCACACGGAATTGTACTATTACGTGGAATAATTTTTTCGACCAATTCACCCATGATCTCAATGCCTAACGACAATGGGATCACATCAAGCAATAACATATCTGAATCGGGTTTATTGCCAACCAAAATATCGGCCTGAATAGCTGCACCAATAGCAACTACTTTATCAGGATCGATAGATATCAAGGGATTAGTTTTAAAATAATTCCCTACTAATTCTCGCACTAATGGCACACGAGTAGAGCCGCCAACCATAACAACTTCAACTACTTCATCCACATTAATCTCGGCATCTTTCAATGCACGGCGACAAACAGCTAAAGTGCGTTTAACCAATGGCTCAATTAATTGTTGAAATTGCTGGCGAGTAATAGTCAAAGATTGATTATCCAGAGAAAATACAGCTAAATCTTGCTCACTTAATAAAATCTTTATTTCGGTAGCTTGGCTACTGATTTTTTGATTAATATAAGGATCTATATTATTAGTTAATCCTAATTTCTCTTTTATATAGTCAGCAAGTAGCCGATCAAAATCATCACCACCAAGAGCTGAGTCACCGCTAGTTGCTAGAACCTCAAAAACACCTTTATTTAAGCGTAAAATAGAAATATCAAAAGTACCGCCACCTAAATCATAAACAGCGATTATACCTTCCTTCCCTGAATCTAAACCGTACGCAATCGCAGCGGCTGTAGGTTCATTAAGTAGGCGCAATACATGCAAACCAGCTAATTTGGCAGCATCTTTTGTTGCTTGCCGTTGTGCATCATCAAAATAAGCTGGCACAGTAATAACCACACCATCAATTTCACCTTGTAAACTCTCTTTTGCTCGCTCAGCTAACGCTGTCAAAATTTCTGATGAAACTTGTATTGGATTTACTTGCTCATTAGGCAAATTTAATAAAGGAACACCATTTTCAGTTTGTGAAAAAGTATAAGGAAATTGTGATAAATCTATATCAGATAAACTTCGCCCCATTAATCTCTTAATAGAGCTAACTGTATTTTGCGGATCATTCACAGCATTATCTTTGGCATTTTTTCCAATCGTGATAACAAAGTTATCATCATGATCGATGCCATAATGCACAACGGATGGCAATAGCGGATTACCTTCTAAATCAGGCAATACCTCTGCTTGTCCACTTCGTACCGTTGCTACTAATGAATTAGTTGTACCAAGATCAATTCCTACAGCAAGGCGGCGCTGATGTGGTAGTGGAGTTTGTCCTGGTTCGCTGATCTGTAATAATACCATTTAATCTATCTCTATCGATATGTTACTTATCTTAAATTATAAATCAAATTGCTTTTCTTGTAACTTTTCGATTTGTTCAATCAATCTGGCAAGATAGCGAATTTTATAGATCTGATTAAGTGCTTTTGACCAATCTTGATTAGTAATAAATTGTAATAATTCGTTATAAACTATCTTTTGACAAGCAACAATCTCAGCATAAAAATCATCTAATAATTCAAAATTATCTTTACGTTCGATATCATCAAGTCTTTCACGTAAAAAAAATTGCTCCATTAAAAAATCAGTATCATGAATAATACTTTGTTCAGTTGCTACGTCAAAACCTTGTAGAGATAAAAAATACTCAGCGGCTTTAATTGGATTTTTTAACGTATGATAACCATCATTAATGATTGCTGACTTTTGAACAATTGCCACTTTATCAATATCGTTTCCAACAGCAAAATTATCTGGATGATATTGCTTTTGCAATTGCTGATAATGAGTTGTTAGTTGAGCGACATCCACCGGCAATTGAGCTGGCAAACTAAATAGCTCGAAGTAATTAACCATAATTATTGTGCCCGATTACACATTAAAGCTTTCGCCACAGCCACATTCGTGCTTCGTATTAGGATTATTAAACTTGAAACCTTCATTTAATCCTTCTTTAACAAAATCAAGTTCAGTACCATCAATATAAACTAAGCTTTTTTTATCCACGATAACTTTGACATGTTTATCTTCAAAGACACTATCATCATCATTAATCACATCGGCAAACTCTAAAACATAAGCCATACCAGAACAACCAGATGTTTTAACACCTAATCGTAACCCAACACCCTTTCCACGATTAGCCAAAAAAGCTTGAACACGATCAGCTGCGCTATTAGTCAATGTGATTGCCATTAACGTTGTCCTTTTTTGGTTTTGTAGTCATCAATAGCAGCTTTAATTGCATCTTCCGCTAGAATTGAACAGTGAATTTTAACCGGAGGTAAAGCAAGTTCTTTAGCAATATCCGTATTTTTGATAGCTTCTGCTTCGTCTAATGATTTACCTTTTATCCATTCTGTAACCAAAGAACTTGATGCAATTGCACTACCACAACCATAAGTTTTAAACTTAGCATCTTCAATAATACCGTTGTCATTCACTTTGATTTGTAGACGCATCACATCACCACACGCTGGTGCGCCAACCATACCACTACCAACATTAGGATCATTTTGATCAAACGAACCAACGTTACGTGGGTTTTCATAATGATCAACAACTTTTTCACTATATGCCATAATTTACTCCCAATTTTAATGTGCTGACCATTTAATCTTTGTTAAATCAACGCCATCTTTAAACATTTCCCAAAGAGGCGATAAATCCCTTAATTTCCCAATAGATTCTCTGATTAATTTAATGACATAATCAATTTCTTCTTCTGTGGTAAAACGACCAATAGAAAATCGAATTGAACTATGAGCCAGCTCATCATTAAGCCCTAATGCTCGTAATACATAAGACGGCTCTAAACTCGCAGATGTGCATGCAGAACCAGAGGAAACAGCTAAATCTTTTAAAGCCATCATCAACGATTCGCCTTCAATGTAAGCAAAACTCACATTTAAGATATTTGGCACACTGTGCTCCAAAGAACCATTTAAATAAACCTCTTCAATGTCTTTTAAACCATCCCATAAACGATTTTTTAAAGCCAATAAACGAGGCATTTCAGTAACCATCTCTTGTTTAGCTATATGATACGCTTCACCCATGCCCACAATTTGATGCACAGGTAAAGTACCAGAGCGCATGCCTCGTTCATGACCACCGCCATGTATTTGAGCTTCAATACGAACACGCGGTTTACGCCTTACATAAAGCCCACCAATACCTTTTGGTCCATAAATTTTATGACCAGAAAATGACATTAAATCAACTTTTAAGTTAGCTACATCAATTGGTAATTTACCAACAGACTGGGTTGCATCAACATGAAAAACAATACCTCTTTCACGGCACATCTCACCAATTTTTTCGATGTCTTGTATTACACCCGTTTCATTGTTGACATGCATAATTGATACAACGGTTGTATCACTACGCATAGCCGTTGCAAGTTTATCAAGATCAAGGATCCCATCGGATTCTGGCGTTAAATAAGTTACTTCATAACCTTCTCGCTCAAGTTGGCGACAAGTATCAAGCACAGCCTTGTGCTCAGTTTTACAAGTAATAATGTGCTTACCTTTGGCTTGATTAAAATGAGCGGCACCTTTAATTGCTAAATTATCAGCTTCAGTTGCCCCTGACGTAAAGACAATTTCGCGTGAATCAGCACCAATAAGATCGGCAATTTGATTACGGGCAATATCAACGGCTTCTTCAGCTTGCCAGCCAAATTTATGGGAACGAGATGCTGGATTACCAAATATACCGTCTGGCGTTAAATACTGCATCATTTTTTCAGCAACTCTAGGATCTACAGGCGTTGTCGCTGCATAATCCATATAAATAGGTAGTTTCATTAATTACTCCCAATGAAAAATTCTGTATTCTATTTTTATTAATTAATTTGAACGTGTTGTATATTACTTTGTCGGCTAGCAACAGCTTTAACTTCTTTATTATTGACCAATTCACTCAATGTAATGCTAGTTAAAAAGTCCTCAATTCGTTCACTTAAATCATTCCACAGTGTATGGGTTAAACATCTAACACCGCCTTGACATCCATCTTGCCCGTGACATTTTGTCGCATGCACTGTTTCATCGACAGCTTTAACAATTGAACTAATAGCAATTTGATCCATAGAACGACTCAGTATATAACCGCCACCAGGGCCTCTAACACTGCGCACCAAACCATTTTTTCGTAATCGAGCAAACAATTGTTCAAGATAAGAAAGTGAAATTTCTTGACGTTCTGAAATATCAGCTAGTGATACCGGTCCTGAATCTGCATGTAAAGCAACATCAAGCATTGCTGTCACCGCGTATCGCCCTTTTGATGTCAGTTTCATTGAGCATTCCTTTATATGTGTGTATGCATATTGTATATATCCTTTCGATTTAGTCAAGTATTTAGTTGAGTGTTTTAGTAGGAATTAAACCGCAGTTCATTATCGACGAATCATAGCTTAATATGCTAATCTAATAAACTAAATTAACATAGGAGTTAAAGGATGAAATTAGTATTACGTTATTTTTTGATAATTAACCTATTGTTCACAGGTAACATTTATGCAGATAGTTATCAAAAAGGTCGAGAAAATTATCAAAAATGGCTTAACTCCTATCAATCACTTAACTTTGAAGAACAGCAAACATTACTCTCTACCATAAAAGATTATCCATTGTATCCTTATGCTGCTGTACAGTTTTTTCAGAGTAATATTAAAATCGTTTCACCACAAATGGTAAGCGATTTTATTAATCAATATAATAATTTTCCGCTAACAGCTTCATTAACACAATCTTATTTAAGCGAATTAAGCAATCGTCAAGATTGGAATTCAATCGTTTCGTTCCCAAAAGATAACTCCATACTCTCTAACTGTCGTTATCAATATGCATTACTACAACAAGGAAATAACGAGGTTGCTTTTAGCTCTGTTGAATCTCTTTGGATGACAGGCAAAGAACTTCCTTCTGCATGCGATCCATTACTTGACGCTTGGGCTCAAGCAGGTAAACGGACAGCTAATTTAATACTATTACGTATCGAACTTGCTATTGATGCAAATAATTTAAAATTAGCCAAACACCTAGCTAATTTACTTGATGACAACTACAAAACAACAAAAATCAATTTACTAGCTGTTCTTAATAATCCTAAAAAATTAGAAGATTTTTCAAAAAATATTAAAGCTAGCTCTTTCACTAAAAAAGTTGTCTTATCATCATTCCCTCGCTTAGTAAAAGCTGATATGAATTTAGCTGCAGCATTATTACCAAAATTAGTTAAACAGCAAACTTTAAGTAAAGCAGAGCAGGTAGCATTACAAAAGAGTTTAGCTAACAGCTACTTTAAAAATTCTGCAACAGATGAACAAATTAAATGGCGTGATAGCTATATTGAAAAATACCACGATACAACATTAGTTGAAAAACGTATCCGCCTTGCTATCGATAACTATAACTTCACAGACATCGCTTATTGGATAGCACAACTATCACCAGAAGATCAATTAAAAGAAGACTGGCAATATTGGCAAGCTAGAGTTTTATTAAATAATAATAAAAAAAGTGAAGCTAACAAAATTTTGCAAACACTCACAACCAAACGTGGGTTTTATGGCATGATAAGTGCACAAACTCTTAATCAACCTTATTCGATCAATAACCAATCACCAAAGATTACACCATCAGAAATATCAACCTTAAAAAGCAAATACGACAATCAACCCTATGTAAAAAGAATTAACGAATTACGTTATTTAGGAATGCTTTCAGAATCAAGCTACGAATGGCGATATATGTTAAATAATCAAAAAAATAAGAATGAATATTTAGCATTATCTCAATATGCCTTACAAAAAGGGTGGGGGGATCTTAGTATTCAAGCAACCATTGCAGGCAAACTCTGGAATAACTGGACAGAGCGTTTGCCTATTATGTACAAAGATTTATATAACAATGCATTAAAAGATAAAGCTATTGGTTTATCTTATGCTTTAGCTATTTCTCGCCAAGAAAGTGCACTTGATACTACTGTCAAATCACCTGTCGGCGCCAGTGGATTAATGCAACTAATGCCAGCTACAGCAAAAGAGACAGCTAAAAAAGTTAATTCATTAACTTATATTTCATCAGCACAATTGTTTGATCCTCAAACAAATATACAGTTAGGCACTACCTATTTAAACACTGCTTATCTACAAAATGATAAAAATCGTATATTATCTTCAGCCGCTTATAATGCTGGTCCAAATAATGTTAAGCGCTGGCTAAAAAAGAGTAACGGAAAACTTGATGCAGTAGCATTTATCGATAGTATACCGTTTACTGAAACACGTAATTACGTCAAAAACGTATTGGTATATGATTATATTTATCAAGTAATCTTAGGGCAAAAAAATGTCAATTTTCTTAGCTCAAATGAATTTAATAAACAATATTAATGGTGATTATAATGAAAACTAACGAATGGAAACAAACAGTTGAATTATTACACCAAGCATTTAACGATGGTTATTCACTGGATATATTAAAATTACTAATGACAGCCGATGAGCGAGATGCTTTAATTACTCGAGTTAAAATCGTACATTCATTACTTGATGGTTCAATCAATCAACGCCAACTTAAAGAGCAACTAAAAATTGGTATTGCAACTGTAACAAGAGGCTCTAATAGCCTAAAAGAGACAACTCCAGAATTTAAACAGTGGTTAGAAAAGATTTTATTAAACTCAGATAACTAAATAATTCAGTCAATATCTAATAGCAGATTTTTATATCATATTATAACTATAAACTTGATTGGATATTGACTTCACTATCAGCAACAACCGGCACACAATAATCACACTCCATATGCTTAATATCCTTAAACGATTCAACAGAGTCATCGCGAAGATTATGATGAATCTCAATTACACAACTAGAGCAACGTAAGCGTACCTTTAATGCTGGCATAGCAGCTAAATGCACTTGTGAAATAAAATCGCCAAACTCATCAGGAGAACCAATATATCTAAAACAAAGATACAATCCTCCTTCATTAACTATCTGCTCAATATGCTCTAAATTATTATTCTGATCTAAAGCAATTGTATAAAAAAGCTCTTGTTCATTAGCATTATCTTTGCTTTTCAATATACGGCTAAAAGCATAAATTTTATCTGGCAAGTTTTCACATGTATTTCCACAGCGAGATATATAATTATGAAAAAATTGTGATCTTAGTTTATTTTCTTCATCTAATAATTGACTCAAATTGCAATTATTTTTAAAGGTGATACCCCAAAACGTTTTTTGAGGCATATTAACAAATTTTGGCTCAGGCAATGAAAACCGATTTTTATTAAGCTCAATAGCAGGAGTTAATCCTGTAGGATCCCAAATATCTCCTCGTCGGTAACTTGCTGGAGTTTCATTGAATTGTTTTTTAAAAGAACGAGTAAATGTTTGTTGAGAATCAAAACGATATTGCATCGCAATATCTAAAATAGGCTTACTTGTCATGCGTAAAGCAAGCGCAGCATAAGTTAAACGACGATGTCGAATATAAGTACCAAGAACTTGACCAGTTACCTCTTTAAACATACGTTGTAAATGCCACTTTGAATAACCTGATTTTTGTGCAACATGATCAATAGATAATGGTTGTTCCAAATTTTTTTCAATCCAAACGATAAGATCTGAAATAATACTAACTTGATTCATAAAACCCCATCAGAATGTCAAATGGCAAACGTTATCCGATTATGACTCAATCCCAGCAATAAGCAAGATTTAAATAAAAATTATTTTCTGCCATTATTAGCAAAAAGAATGAGCTCCAGCTTGGTGTTCAGTAATATCTTTTACACCAGCGAGTTCAGGAAACTCTGCCATTAATTGCTTCTCAATACCTTCTTTCAAAGTATAATCAACCATTGAGCAACCATTACACCCCCCACCAAATTGTAAAACAACATAATTATCTTCGGTCAACTCCACTAAACTAACATGGCCACCATGGCTAGCTAATTGCGGATTGACCTGTGCTTGAATTGCGTAATTAACACGCTCAATAAGAGGTGCATCATCAGCTACTTTTTTCATTTTTGAATTTGGTGCTTTTAATGTTAACTGCGAACCTAATTCATCAGTCACATAATCAATGACAGCTTCTTCTAAAAATGGCGCACTAATTTCATCAATATAAACTGAAAAATCAGCATACCGTTCTTCTATATCGCTATCTTCTATAGTATCAGCAGGGCAATACGAAACACCGCATTCAGCACTTGGAGTACCAGGGTTAATAACAAATACTCGAATTTGTGTTCCATCGGGTTGATTAGCAAGCAATTTTTTAAAGTGCTGTTGAGCTGATTCAGAAATAGTGATAATAGACATAACCCCTCACTTTAATGTAGTTAGGTAATAAACAAACCTAACATCATTTATAATATATTAATAATAGTTGACTAACTTTCTTGGTTATTATAGGGGCTGTTTAGGATTTTACAATACTGTACGGCATAAACAAACAACATAAACACTCGTTGCTCCACAATTTTTTAGTTGCT
This sequence comes from Gilliamella sp., assembly GCF_024104075.1. NCBI lineage: Bacteria > Pseudomonadati > Pseudomonadota > Gammaproteobacteria > Orbales > Orbaceae > Gilliamella > Gilliamella sp. Next base: position 44,888 of record NZ_JAGGHR010000016.1, read on the forward strand.
GACTAATTGCATTAATCGTATTACCTGTTGTAACGATATCATCAATAAGCATTACTGATTTATGTGAAAGATTTTGATGGCATGTAAAAAGCTTTTCAACATTAGCGATTCGCTCTGTAAGAGATAGTTTTTTTTGATCTTGTACATTTGACGTTCGAGATAGTAAATAAGGATAAAATTCACAATCTAACCATCTTGCAATCGGTTTTGCCAATAACTCAGCTTGATTAAAACCACGAGACCAATAACGAAAATGATGCAATGGCACACAAGTGACCAAATCGGGCTTAATTAACGCATCGATTTCTCGCCGTTGATACCAAGCCAAAAACATCAATCTTGCCAATGCAGTACTCAATTCAATTTTGTTGCAGAACTTTAGATGATGAATCAATTTTTTTAAAGGATTAACATACTCAGAAACAGCAATAAGTTCATCCCAATAAGGTTTCTTTGCACGACACCGATAACATATATCAGTCGATAAAGAATGTGGTAAACAGCATTGATGGCAGACCTTATTAAATTTAGGTATATTTTGAACACATTGGCTACAAATGCCATGATGAGATAGAAATAAAGGCATATCACACAAAATACATCGCATAAAATTTAATAGTTTTATTTGTAAAAAAGTTTCAGGTTACACTATGTTTCAGTATAAAAACGGTTAGTATAAAAAAGGGAGTTATAAAAAACATTTTTTATAACTCCTTATCTTATTAATGTTTAAAATCAGGTTAACATCAATAAAATAGACTAATCAATTTTTTAATTAAATATAATTAAATTGTTATACGATATACAGCACAAAAAATTATCCGATTTTGCATAATTGCTATTTAAATTAGCTTAATATTCGGTATAATCAGTCAATTCAAATGGAAAGAGATTTTATTAATATGAAAAAAATCAAACTATTAATTTTAACATTATTGCTAACAATTTTTTCAACTATCGCCTTAGCTACTCCTCAAGTCTTATTACAAACCAGTATGGGCGATATTGAGATTGAACTAGACAGCGAACATGCGCCAATTACCACTAAAAACTTTCTTGATTATGTTAATAGTGGTTTTTATGAAAATTTAACTTTCCACCGTGTAATTCCTGGATTTATGATTCAAGGTGGTGGCGCTGATGATCAACTAAAATTTAAAGAGAATAATCCACCAATTAAAAATGAAGCAGACAATGGTTTAAAAAATGATCGTGGCACCATTGCAATGGCAAGAACGAGTGAAATAAACAGCGCAACCAGTCAATTTTTTATCAACGTAGTAAACAATGATTTCCTTAATTACAAATCACCAGAACAATATGGTTATGCTGTATTTGGTAAAGTAACTAAAGGGATGGATATAGTTGATAAAATTGTTAGTGTCCCAACTAAACGCGTGGGACCACATCAAAATGTGCCAGTTGAGCCTATTTATATCAAAAAAGCAATTGTTATTAAAAATGATTAAAATTGCACTTTGTTAACAAAAACCACTTTAAAACCACTTTTTAAAAGTGGTTTTTTGTTTATTTAAGCTGACTAAGTAAATTAGCAATTGTCCTCACACCAATACCTGTTGCCCCTGTTGCCCATAGAGCTGTGGCGCTTTTACGGAATGTTGCAGAACAATCAATATGTAGCCAATTTTTTTGATAATTTTTAATAAAATGCGATAAGAAAGCCGCAGCAGTACTTGCCCCAGCAGTATTAGGTATACCTGAATTTGCTATATCAGCAAATGATGATGGGAATTGCGAACGATGAAAGTCGGCTAATGGTAATCGCCAAAAAGCTTCATGCTCAATATCGCTACTAGCTAACAATTGGCTAGCAAATTTATCATCAAACGAAAGTAATGACTGATAATCATTCCCCACCGCAATCTTAGCCGCTCCAGTCAGTGTTGCACAATCAATAATATAATGAGGCTGGTCATTATCAGCACAAATTAAACCATCAGCCAAAACTAGTCGCCCTTCTGCATCAGTGTTATCAACTTCAACCGTTTTACCGTTACGGTAACGAATAATATCGCCTAATTTAAACGCATTGCCACTGACTAAATTATCCGCGCAACATAGATAAAGTTTAATACGTTGATTTAAACCGCGCGCAATGGCTAATGCTAATGCACTTGTTACTAACGCAGCCCCCCCCATATCTGAGCGCATTGACTCCATAAAATTACTTGGTTTTAAACTATATCCTCCTGAATCAAAGGTAATACCTTTACCAACTAAACAGGCTGTTATCGGTGAATTAGGGTTTTGGGTTGGGTTATAATCTAGTTCAAGCAAAGCCGCTGGCCGATCCGAACCTTTTCCAACCGTATAAATGCCCATATAACCTTGTTCTCTTAAAGCTTCACCTGAAATGATGTTGTAAGTCACAGCTGATGAGTAAGTGCTAATTAACTTAGCTGCTCGTGTGGCTAACTCAACAGGACTTAATGTTTCGGCTTGTTCATTAATAATATCCCGACACCAATCAATAATTTCTATACGATGTTTCAATTCTTGTTTGTCTTTGGTGTTGAGTTCTGACCAAGTTACTTTTGTACTTTTTTTGGCATTACGATAGCCTAACCAAAAATGCCAACAAGCTTCGATATCCCAATTTTCACCGCTTAGTTTAACCGAATTTATTCCTTGGTTATCTAACTTTCGACCTGCACGTTGAATCGCCCCTAAGCGATGTTCCGGTTTATAATGAATAGTAATCGCCTCGTTAGAAAAACTCAGCAATGCATCTTTTCCCCACTGTTTTGGTGCAGGTTTATCAGTTAGTAAAACAGATAACATCGACATAGTAAAAACCTCAAAAAATTGATAAACAACATAACAATGAATTAATTCTAATCAGAAACATGTTAATATAGCAAGTAAAGTTAAAAATAAATAAGGATGGGTTATGGCATCAGTTGTACCGATAAAAAATGGGATTAATTTTCGTGATTTAGGTGGAATCAAAACAATTGATGGACGTCAAATTCGATCTGGCCTACTATACCGCTCAGGCGCATTCTCGCTTATTACACAACAAGAGCAATCTTTTTTAGCTAATCAGCTAAATCTGCACTACGTTTTAGACTATCGCGATCCTGATGAAATTAAGCGAAATCCAGATAAATTATGGCAAAATACTCATTATATTAATGTACCAGCTAATCCGTTAAGTAATACGATCACCGCAAGTTTAACAAGTGATCTAGGCAATGCTCACCAAACACTTAAAAAAAATGCTCCATTTGATTTTATGATTAAGCTTTACCAGCTACTACCATTTAATAACACAGCATATCAAAAACTTTCCTCAATCCTACTAAACTCACAAGGTAGACCATTGGTACAACATTGTGCTGTTGGTAAAGATCGTACAGGTGTTGGCGTTGCATTAACATTGTTTGCTTTGGGTGTTAGTGAAGAAACTGTCATGCAAGATTATTTACTAACAGAACAGCTATTGTCAGATTATCGTGAAAATATATTAAGCCAATATCAACATAAAATGACGCCTGATGAGTTTGAAAAACGCAAATTAATTTTTGCCGCCAAAAAAGAGTATCTAACTGCGGCACTGAATGCAATTAAAACGCGTCACGGTACAATTGACAATTGGTTATCACAGGAATATCAATTAAACGAAACTAATAGAAAAAGAATTCAAGATATCTATCTGGTTTAATAAATAACAAGCCATTATCGCACCATAATAAATAATGGAAAAACATTGTATTAAGACAACAAAATTAATTTAGAGATCGGTTGATTGCTGTTCACCGACAGATGAACATTATCCACTTGACGATATTGATAATAAAATTCTTGAGCAAAAGGTGCCATAATCATCTGCTGTTTTAAATCGACGTTAACCGATTTTATTTGCCAAACACCTTTAGCATAAAGCTTTAATGCAGACTCTTTTAATGTCCATAGTTGCCAAAAGGCTCTTAATGTATCATCTTGTTTAGTCATCCATTGATATTCGTCATCAGCAAAAAAATTTTTAGCTACTTTCAAATAATTTTTTCGTGGACGTGCTACTTCGATATCTAAACCAACCTTACCTACTAACGAAATCGCAACTGCTACCCAATCTTGGCTATGACTAATATTAAAATCTGGTAAGTGTGGCTCTAAAAAAGAGGGACGACCATTATCTCCAACCTTAATAACAGGTAACATCGAAATATCACAGTATTGTTTAAGCAAATGAGCCAAAATTGATCGGCAAACTAAAAACTGTTTTTTACGTTGGCCACTTAAATTATTCGCTTCATCAAGAAGCGTTTGAGGCAACAGTGAAAAATCAATGTCAGCATCCTTAAGACAAGCAAGTTGAACAATTAGCATAATTGGCAAGAAAATATTAATAAAATTTATTTTTTACTATTCTAACAGCATGCTATGCTAACTGTTATCAAAATTAATAAAAATATCAACCTTAATAAATAGTAGCAAGGGTGTATCATTATGTCATTACCAACAAAATTAGTTCATGCAGGACGTAAAAAGCGTTATACACAAGGCGCTGTTAATTCGGTTATTCAACGTGCATCATCATTGGTTTTTGATTCAATTGAAACAAAAAAAGAAGCAACCAAAAACCGTGCTAATGGTGCATTATTTTATGGACGCCGTGGTACATTAACTCATTTTGCGCTACAAGATGCGATGGTTGAAATCGAAGGTGGAGCTGGTTGCTATCTATACCCTTGTGGCGCAGCTGCCGTCGCTAATGCTATTTTAGCTTTTGTCCAAGCTGGCGATCATATATTAGTGTCTGAAGCCGCTTACGAACCTACTCAAGAATTTTGTCAGCAAATTTTAAAAAATTTTGGTGTTGAAACAGATTACTTTACGCCATTAGTGGGGCACAATATTACAAATCAAATTAAACCCAATACCAAAGTCGTATTTTTAGAATCACCAAGTTCCATTACGATGGAAATTCATGATATTCCTTCAATGGTTAAAGCAATTCGCAGCGTCAATCCAGAAATTATTATTATGATCGATAATACATGGAGCGCCGGCGTATTATTTAAAGCATTAGATCATGATATTGATATCTCAATACAAGCAGGCACTAAATACCTAATCGGTCATTCTGATGCCATGATAGGCACCGCTGTTGCTAACCAGCGTTGTTGGGAAAAATTACGCGAACGTTCTTACTTAATGGGACAAATGTGCGATGCTGATACCGCTTATATAGCCGCACGAGGATTGCGAACATTAGCAATACGATTAAAGCAACACCACGAAAATGGCATAAAAGTAGCAAAATGGTTAGCTCACCATCCTAAAGTTGCTACCGTCAATCACCCAGCATTAGAAAGTTGTAAGGGGCATGAATTTTTTAAACGTGATTTTTCAGGTGCAAGTGGATTATTTTCTTTTGTACTCAAAGATCGATTAACTGACGAGCAATTATCTGATTTTATTGACAACTTAACTTATTTCTCAATGGCTTATTCATGGGGTGGTTTTGAATCATTAATTTTAGCTAATCAACCCGAAGAACTAACAAAAATTAGACCTGTATCTGGTATTGATTTTAAAGGAACTTTAATTCGTCTTCATATAGGGCTTGAAGATCCCGATGATTTAATTACCGATCTTGCTACTGGTTTAGACAGAATCAAGCTATAAAAAATGAATCTATATAAAACCAATGCATTATGAATGTTTAGTTTAGCATAATTAAGTAGAAGATGAATAATCAAAACCAAATCACGTGTGACGAAATAATAAAACAAACAGTTTTTCATAATATAAAACACCACAAAGCGCTACTGGTTGCATATAGTGGAGGTGTTGACTCAACGGTATTAATGCATGTGCTTGTTAAGCTTAAAAAACAATTGTTACCAAATTTAGAACTAAGAGCGATCTATATTCATCATGGTTTGAGTAGCAATGCTGACAACTGGGCAACGCATTGCAGTCAACAATGCCAAACATGGCAAGTTCCAATAATTATTGAAAAAGTCAGACTTGATCCCATAGCGGGTAATATTGAAGAGCAAGCTAGAAATGCACGTTACCAAGCTATATATCACCATCTAAAAGATGATGAAACGTTATGTACAGCTCAACATCTTGATGATCAATGTGAAACTTTCTTCTTGGCATTGAAACGTGGCAGTGGACCTGCGGGATTGTCCGCAATGCCAAGGGAAAATCAACAACATCTTCGACCTTTATTAACAATATCACGATCACAAATTGAAACCTATGCGAATAAACATCAACTCAATTGGATAGAAGATGAAAGCAACCAAGATGATCACTACGACCGTAATTTTTTACGCTTAAAAGTCTTACCAATTCTTAATCAACGCTGGCCACATTTTTCGCAAATGGTTGCACGCAGTGCGGAATTATGTCAACAACAAGAAACGTTAATTAATGAGTTATTATTGGTAGAATTTAAGCAAGTTATCACCGAACAAAATCAACTGGCTATTGCACCATTAATGGACTATTCCGAGTATAAACGAAATGCAATTTTACGCATGTGGTTTAAACACAATCATATTAATATGCCAACACGCCAACAAATAACATTAATTTGGCAAACCGTTGCATTAGCAAAAGAAGATGCTAATCCGAAATTTATCTTTAATAACCAACAAGTTCGCCGTTATCAAAATCAACTTTATTTGTTAGCATTATATCAAGATATTGAACAGCAAATCCTAAACTGGGATTTAGCGTTGCCATTAACACTTCCAGATAATGTTGGCGAATTACAAGTTAATTATCAAACTGATTTATGTTGCCGCTTACCACAAGCAGATGAAAAAATCACCGTTAGATTCCATGCTCAAGGAAAATTTCAAATTGTTAATCGCCATGGTTCACGATCAATAAAAAAACTATGGCAAGAGCATAATATTCCACCATGGATGCGAACTCGAATCCCTCTAATTTACTACAACGAACAACTGATTTGCGCAGTTGGCACATTTGTTACCGAACAAGGAAAAGGAACACAAATCGGTTTTATTCTTGTAAAGAATAACCTATAAGTTTATACCCTAATAGGTTTTGTTATAGCATTTAGCTTGCTGACTTAATTTAGTTTTGATGGATTTTTCAACTTTGACTAGCTATAAATAATGGTTTAAGAACATTCATTCTTACAGATTAAAGGAATAAAAAGCTTCAATCAGGCTTTCTTAGGCTAGTTATAAATAGTCGGATAACTGACCATAAAGCGTTTAATCAAATCAGTGGCAGTTATTTTTTCTTTATGATATAAACGTCATATCTATTGTTTATAATAAGACGCTAATTTTGTTTTTTTATGCATATTCATTACAAATTACTTCGGATAACACGTAAACAATTTCTACATTTTATGTAAATAATATTTATTTTTTAATATTTTAGCATTAAATTTTTCTAGGATAATAGAGTTATGAAAATAAATGAAAGATGGTTAACTTTTGTACTTATTGATAGTAATAATTCATTTGAAGAAATGCTGACTAAGATAGAACTAGCATTTAAATGTAAATTATCCTGTAAAGATGAAAAAGGCCGTTATATTGCCAGAGCGGAATTGGATAATTTTAGTATTGCCGTTATCGACAAAATTGATAGGCTTAGTCAATTATTATGTGATGAACATTATACTCTTAAAATAACAATAATATCTGATAAATACTTTAATTCTAAATTTGAAAATTACATAAAAGAAATTCTAACTAATAACTTCATACAATGGGAACAGCCAGTTTGGTCTCCTTTTGACGTTACTCCACTCAGCAAGCGATAAGCGTTTAATCAAATCAGTAGCAGTTATTTCTTCTTTATGATATAAACATCATATCTATTGTTTATAATAAGACGCTAATTTTGTTTTTTATGCATATTCATTAAAAATTACTTCGGATAACACGTAAACAATTTCTACATTTTATGTAAATAATATTTATTTTTTAATATTTTAGCATTAAATTTTTCTAGGATAATAGAGTTATGAAAATAAATGAAAGATGGTTAACTTTTGTACTTATTGATAGTAATAATTCATTTGAAGAAATGCTGACTAAGATAGAACTAGCATTTAAATGTAAATTATCCTGTAAAGATGATAAAGGCCGTTATATTGCCAGAGCGGAATTGGATAATTTTAGTATTGCCGTTATCGACAAAATTGATAGGCTTAGTCAATTATTATGTGATGAACATTATACTCTTGAAATAACAATAATATCTGATAAATACTTTAATTCTAAATTTGAAAATTACATAAAAGAAATTCTAACTAATAACTTCATACAATGGAAACAGTCAATTTGGTCTCCCGTCGAAGTTACTCCACTCAGCAAGCGATAATTTTCACATGATCTCTATGTACACATTTACCTCGACAAACTCCAATATTCATTACAGTATTTTCGCAAATTACTACTCAACATCAGTGATTAAAGACCACTCAACAAAGAGAAATCATCCCTACTTCTCCGTTCGGTAATAAACAAATAACTATTCCTTTTCCTTCAAGTCGAACCACATCACAAAATTTATTTACACGCCAATCTTTTATTTTTGATAACTCTAACCAAGTATCAAGTTTCCAGCTATTTATTCTACCAAGAACTACCATTTTTTTTCTAAAACAATGCATATCAATATTTATACTTATTACCATGTTATTTTCAGAGAGAATATTGACATTGCCATATAGATGACTAAATATTTTTGATTTTCTATTCAGTCTTGCTACAGGTAATTCTGGTTCTCCCATCGTTTCACAAATAAGAGAATCAGACGATCCAACATGCAATTTTTTAATGTGTAGACTGTTAATAATATCCATTAACTCTATTTGAAATATAGGTTTCCATTCTTCATTCATTATCATAACCTATCTTTATAAATTACGACCAATATCATCAGTGAGAACACCTATTGTTGAAACGTATAATAAACATCGAATAAACTAGAAATACACTACAAATAAGTTTTGTTTAGAAAGCAAAAAGCCCAGCATGACTGCTGGGCTCTCTATATTTAAAAGTCTGGCGGCACCCTACTCTCACATGGGTAATACCCACACTACCATCGGCACTACGGCGTTTCACTTCTGAGTTCGGCATGGGGTCAGGTGGGACCACCGCGCTATTACCGCCAGACATATCCTGTCTCTTTCAATTAGTATTGATATCTTCTACCATTATCTCATATCAATACCCATCTCTCAATCCGGAACAAACTGTTTTTTCAATCTCTATTCTCTTTTCGATGATTTTCTCATCTAGTAATAACTTCTGCGTAACCCAAAACAACTCCGAGTTGTAAGGTTAAGACTCTCGGTTCATTAGTATCAGTTAGCTCAATGTATCACTACACTTACACACCTGACCTATCTACGTCTTAGTCTCAAACGGACCTTACTGAATCTCTTCAGGGAAAACTCATCTCGAGGCTAGTTTCGTGCTTAGATGCTTTCAGCACTTATCTATTCCGCACGTAGCTACCGGGCAATGCAATTGGCATCACAACCCGAACACCAGCGGTGCGTTCACTTCGGT